>JAOUFE010000177.1 GCA_029858425.1 Spirochaetia bacterium
GCGTGGACGTTGTTCTGGAGCTTGTCGGTGGCGCAGTATTTAAAAAAAGCATGCGCCTGCTTTTGCCCTTTGGAAGAATCATTACCGCCGGTTTTACGTCGCTGAATTTGAAAAAATGGAATCCTTTTTCGTGGCTACGTACTTACATGGATCTCCCCAAATCGAATATTCAGGAGATGATGATAAAATCACTCACCATGTCCTCAACACATGTCGGTTATCTTCTTGACAAACCCGATCTTATGTTACATATATATGATGAGATGTTGGCTTTTGTTTTAAAACACAAAATACGCCCCATGGTAGGCAGGGTATTTGGCTTTGAGGAAATTCGGGCGGCGCATGAATATATGGAGACGCGCTCAAGTTCTGGCAAGGTCGTTTTAAGAGTTCACTCTTGAGAATGAAATTGCACATGATTACTGACTTGATCCGGTAAGTTTTTTTTTGCCTCCCACGGAGGCAAAAAAAATATCAGGGTTTGAGTCAGTACGAAATCGCAATTGTGGTTGTAATAAATTACTGGTCGTCGCAGCGCAAAATCTTGATTGGATTTTTATGGTAGATATTACGCACAAACAAATTTCTTTGCGCACAGCAACAGCGACCGGACAAATCAGGGTAAGCTCTGAAACTCTCCGGAAAATCCAGAATAATGATCTTCCCAAGGGGAATCTTTTTGACGTTGCCAGGGCTGCGGCCTTTTTGGGGGCAAAAAATACTTCCGGGATTATCCCGCATTGCCATCCGGCGCCCCTCGAAAATCTGGATGTACAGTTTGAGGCAGACGAAAAAAACTCTGTGCTAAATGTAACGGTGTTTGCAAAAACCATATACAAAACCGGAATTGAGATGGAAGCCTTAACGGGCGTTTCTGTGGCGCTGCTGACCATATATGACTTGTTAAAGCCGATAGACAAAAATCTCGAAATTGGAGCCATAAAGCTTCTGAAAAAAACCGGCGGCAGATCGCAGCAAATGGCGGAGCTAAAAGAAGGGCTTACCGCTGCTGTTCTGGTTTGCTCCGATTCAACCGCTGCCGGTAAACGCGAAGATAATTCCGGCAAAATTATTCAGGAAATGTTGAAAACATACAATGTGGATGTCGTGGAATATAGAATAGTACCAGATGAGCCACAGCAAATTCAAAAAGCCATTTACGAGTGGGTCAAGCAGGATGTGGCGTTTATTTTTACTACTGGAGGAACCGGATTGAGTCCGCGCGATCAAACGGTAGAGGCTGTAAGGGAAATTATGGAGCAGGACGCTCCAGGAATAGGGGAAGCCATGCGGGCTTTTGGCATGAACATGACTCCAAAGGCCATGCACTCTCGCTCCATGGCCGGATCCATACAAAAAACCCTGATTGTCTGTCTTCCTGGAAGCTCCAATGGCGCGCGGGAAAGTTTGCAGGCCATTTTACCGGGCTTGTTTCATGCCCGATCCATGCTAAAAGGCGGGGGACATTGATCGTGGAAGTCGGAGAAAGCCAATCCAAAAGAATATTCGGGCTCGTGCTTTGCGGAGGCCAGAGCCGGAGAATGGGATCTGACAAGGGATTGCGCGAACACAAAGGAAAAATTTGGGCGCAAATTGTTTCTTCTGTAATGCAGCAGGCAGGTCTTGATGTCTATATCTCTATACGGGAAGAACAAACTGCGGCCTATCAAAAGTATTTTTCCCCCGACAAACTGATAACAGACAATACGCAACTCGCCATTGACGGTCCCATGACCGGTTTGGTCAGCGCGCATGAAAAATTTCCGGAAAATGACTGGCTGACGCTTGCCTGCGATATGATTGATATGGATCGTCTGATTTTGATGAGTTTAATTACGGCATATGCAAGCGAACCCGGTTTTTATTTCTATATCACCGGGAATCCGCAGGACAAGGGACGGTACGAACCATTATGCGCTATTTATACGTCAAGGGGGTTGTCCCGTATTAGCGCAAAGAAAATCGATTTGCACGATTTTTCGCTTGCGCGTAGCGCATTGTTTGACAATTGCTACATTTTACACATAACCCGAAATGCCGGGAGATTTTTAAAGAATTACAATACAGAAAAAGAATATCAAAACCACAAGACTGAAATTGATCCTGATGTAGACGCAAAAAACGACCCGGATCAGGCAGCAACATAAAAAGGCAACGAGCCAGTCCACAAAAAACGCGCTTGTTTAAATCATTTTGACGTGAATTTTGAGTTCCCGCCCGGACTCGCTGGTTCCAGTAATTCCATTATTTCATTTACAGCCCAGCTTGAAATTTTAAATTGTCTCGGTATTTTGAAATATTTATAAGTTGCAACTGGTGGGAATATATGCCTTGTGGAAAAAAAAGAAAAAAGTGGAAAATTAACAACCATAAAAGAAAAAAGAAAAGAAGAGCCGACAGACACAAGAAAAAATAATATTTTTCAAAGGGATTCTGCTTAAAATGAGCTCCCGGACGGAAGTTTGGGGGTTCCATTTGTCGATATTCAGCGTACATGCTGAGAATGCAGGACAAGTTAATTGAAGATTTTTCTTCGGCAATCATCGAAGAAAATTACTACCGCGTCGGAAATATTTTTTATTTTTTAAAAGCCAAACGTTCTTTTGTTATCATGCACTACGGTGATACGTCCATTCGCGGAAGAATTATCCGGGTTCTGGACGATCGCATCATTCTTTTTATGCCGGAATTCCAGAGGTCGCAGGAGAGGCGCTCCATTCTGACTTTTGAGGCTTTGAACAGGTATTACTTTTGTGAAATTTTAATCACCAATACTCGCCAGGACATTGTAGAAATCCAGTATCCGGAAAAATTAAAATTTATCACCCGCAGACTTTATCCCCGGATACAATTTGACGACCTTTTTATGCGTTTTATTACCCTGTATTCGCAATTTTTTAAATCCAAGGACGAAGAACGTGAGCTCGAAAATGCCTACCCGCTTTTTTTTCAGGAAATCAGGGAAGACAATCCGTCTCTGCGTATTTTATACCAGTTAATAACCGACGAGGTCAGAAAAATTACCAGCGATTTCGAAATAAAAATGTTCCATGAAAACCAGATACTGGGTTTTGAAAATCTTATTGAAAAAATGGTCATGGGGGAAGGGCGCTATGTATTAATTCAGGATTGTTCTGTGCTGGATGGTTATACCAGTATCTATGAATCCGCTATGATTGTTTCCATGCACGATCATTATGAACAGGCCGTAACAAGGGTCGGGGTCAAGGAGGCACAAAATGAAATTTATGAAATTCAAAAAGATGACATTAGTAATTTCCGGCTATCTTATTTTGCCCTGCCCATCATAATTTTTGACCGTACACGGGGTTATTTCATCATGCGTACCAATGTTTTTGACAAGCGTAATATATTCCTCAGTCAGGCCGAGGATATTGCGAGGCTCTTCAGGGTTTTTTCATATGCCATCACCAAGGTAAGCATCCGGACTTCTCATTTTGACAACGTAAGCGCCAGAACCCGGATTGTCAATATTTCCATGAGCGGTCTTTTGATGGAAATTCAGGACGCGACACTTTATGAATACCTCAAGAAAAACAAGCGAATAAAAATGCTCATACCGGTAATGGGAGAAGATCTCGAAGTATACGGCGAAATTAAACGGTTTTTTGCGCAAGATGGATATTATTACATGGGCGTACTTTTTTTTAAAACCCGCCCCGGCGATATCATAAAGCTGGAAGAGTATCTTTATGAAAACAAAAACTACCAGTTTTTTTAAAAACCCTGTTATTTTCTTTCGTGCATTAACTCTTGAATTTCTTCATGGGAAATCATGTATTTTTCATTGCAATAATGGCAGCGGAGTTCCTCTTGTTCGTTGTTTAAACTATTGAGTTCGTCTGGATTTAATAATAAAAGGCTCGACAGAAATTTTTCTTTGCTGCAGCGGCAGAAAAAATCCACGGGAGTACGGGATAACTCCTGATAATTTCTTCCCTTTAGAAGA
>JAOUFE010000178.1 GCA_029858425.1 Spirochaetia bacterium
AGACATGGAACGCCAGTTTTTAACGTTTCAGATTGGACCGGAAGAGTATGGCATTAATATCCTGAATGTCAAGGAGATCATCGGTTTTTCATCGCTAACCAAAATTCCATTGGTGCCTGAATATATATTAGGCGTTATGAATGTCCGGGGAAACGTCGTGCCGGTAATTGACCTCGCTCCGCGTTTTGGTATGCTGACTTCGGACAAAACAAAGTTAACCTGTATAGTGATTGTAGAAATTGAGGGAGAAGACGAAGCAAATAATATCGGGATCATCGTAGATTCGGTGGAAGACGTTCTGGATATTTCTGAAAACCAGGTAGAGTCAGCCCCCGGCTTTGGCGCCAAATTGCGATCCGATTATATTTCAGGAATTGGAAAACTGGGCGAACGTTTTGTAATATTGCTGCAAATAAACCGCGTACTGGATCTTGCCGAGCTTTCGCGCTTTGACCTGTATAAAAGATCAGTTCATGTTGACCGCGCCATTGCAAAGCGGGACAGTATGAAAAAGAAGGAAGAGAATGAACGAGACAATTAACACATCATCCATTGGCGAGCGACAATATTTGACCTTCCTGATGGGACAGGATCAGTATTCTCTGGATATCCTGATGGTGAAGGAAATTATTGCTTATTCGGATGTAATGAAGGTACCCATGCTCCCGGATTACATTAAAGGCGTTATAAACCTGAGAAACAAAGTGGTTCCGGTAATTGATCTTTCCATGAGATTTGGCAAGGGTAAAACCGAGATCAGCAAATTAACCTGTATTATTATCATCGAACTAAGCAAGGGCGAAAAGAAAGTAGAGATCGGCATTGTTGTGGACTCTGTCAGCGAGGTAATCAGTCTTTCAGGGGCAGAGATTGAAAAAACTCCTGAATTTGGCGACGATGTACATGCTGATTTTATCAGCGGTATGGGAAGAATTGGCGAACGCTTTATCATCATGTTAAATGTTGCGCGTGTCTTAAATGTGGAAGACATTTCTTATCTTGAAAAAGCCGCAAACGAAGGAAAGAACCTTTTATCCGGAGCCAAGGTTCGGTAAAATTTTCAAATAAGTATACAGGATGGGAGCAGATAACTCTAATTATTTAATATCCAATATTCCGCTTACCGAAAAAGAATTTACCCAGTTTCAAAAAATGATTTATGAATGGGCTGGAATTCATATGTCAGAATCAAAAAAGGCGCTGATTTCAGGTCGCCTGTTAAAACGATTGAGGTTTTACCAGTTTCACAGCTATCAGGAATACATTGATTTTATTCTGGATCCAAAAAATACAGAAGAAAAGCAAATTATGGTAAATCTGCTCACTACCAATGAAACATATTTTTTTCGCGAAAGCCAGCATCTGGATTATTTGCGAGATAAAATATTGCCGCAGCATAAAGGGAATGAAACTTTTAGAATATGGAGCGCAGCCTCATCTTCCGGGCAGGAGGCCTATTCTATTGGAATGATTCTTCAAGACAGCGATTTGAACGGCAATTGGGAAATCATCGGAACGGATATCAATGAAACGGTGCTTGAAAAGGCCGTAATCGGGATATACCCTCTGGAAGCATCCGAAAAGATTCCAGAGAATTTTCTAAAAAAATATTGTTTGAGAGGCGTTCGTTCCCAGTATGGAACCTTTACCGTAGTTGACGAAATAAAAAGTAGAATTCATTTTATAAAAATGAATTTAAATGAACCATTTAAAAATATCGGGCTTTTTAATCTTGTCTTTTTAAGAAATGTAATGATCTATTTTGACCAGGAAACCAAAATTGCATTGGTGGACAGGATTTATAATGTAATAAAACCATCCGGATATCTGATCCTTGGGCATTCCGAGAATCTCAATAATATCAGCAAAAAATTTAAAACTCTGGCTCCAACTATTTACCAGAAAATAGAATAATTTTATGAAAGAACCAGATTTTATAATTGAAATATTTCTAAAGCCGGGCGAAATGCACTGGGGAGAGACCGATACGAGAATTCGTACAATTCTTGGCTCATGTGTAGCCATATGCCTGTGGCATCCTGTTCTCAAGGTGGGCGGAATGTGCCATTACCTGTTGCCTTCGCGAAGAGTCAGGGCGCCAACAGATGAACTCGACGGCAGATATGGCGAGGAAGCGATGGAAATGCTGATGAAAGAGCTTCAAAAAACAAAAGCCCTGCCAAAAGACTATAACGTGAAGATTTTTGGAGGAGCCAATATGTTTTCCGAAATTATTAAAGACGGCGGCATAAATGTTGGCGAAAAAAATATTGCAAAAGCTGCGGAACTTATGACAAAACACGGGTTTAAGGTAACATCGCAGGATACCGGGGGCATAGAACACCGAAGTATATTGTTTGATGTATGGAGCGGAGATGTATGGCTCAAGAAACCAAAAAAAGAGTAAACCATGTCTAAAATAAATGTAATGATTGTGGATGACTCTGCGGTCGTCAGGTCAGTTCTTACCGAGCTATTGTCGCGTGATCCATCCATCAATGTTTATGCTACTGCTTCTGATCCGGTATTTGCACAGAAATATATGGAAAAGCAATGGCCGGACGTTATTATTCTGGATATTGAAATGCCGCGAATGGACGGCGTTACATTCTTGAAGAAAATTATGGCAGAACGTCCCACTCCTGTGGTGATGTGTTCTTCTCTTTCCAAAGGGGGAGCCGAGGTAACCATTGAAGCCATTCAGTCCGGCGCTGTTTCGATTATCACAAAACCGGAGCTTGGGCTCAAAGGTTTTCTGGAAGAATCAGCGATTACATTTATCGATACCATAAAATCGGCTGCCGGAGCCAAGGTTGGTAAAATTCAAAACATTATACAAAAAACCTCCAAACCGGCGGCAAGTCGCATTGAAATGCGAACAGACCCCAAATTAACTGCTGATGCAATTCTTGAAAGAGGAAGTTCAAATTCCATGGCGGTAACCACCGATAAAGTAATTGCGATCGGGGCTTCGGCGGGAGGAACGCAGACGCTGGAAATTTTGCTTTCGATGGTTTCAAAAACAGCTCATGGTATTGTCATTGTTCAGCACATGCCCGAGGGGTTTACAGCAGCATTTGCCGGGCGCCTGAATACCGTTTGTGATATTGCCGTAAAAGAGGCTGAAGATGGAGATCGAATAATACCCGGTCAGGCAATTATCGCCCATGGCAACAGGCATCTTACCATTGTGCGAAGCGGAGCGCAGTACCGCGTCAAGGTCGTCGATGGCCCCCTGGTCACGCGACATCGTCCTTCTGTGGATGTTTTGTTCCGGTCGGTGGCCAAAGAGGCTGGTAAAAATGCTCTGGGAATTATTTTAACCGGAATGGGCGATGACGGCGCCGCCGGACTTCTGGAAATGCGTCAGGCCGGAGCTCACACCATTGCCCAGGATGAGGATACCAGTATAGTCTACGGAATGCCCTTTGAAGCCATGAAACGCGGAGCCGCCGTGGAACAGTTATCCTTGTACCAGATTCCCAAAAAAATCAATGCCTATGTTTAGCCTCGACGAATTATATATTTTTTAAGGGGGAGCGCAGCTCCCCTCGCACGCACAAGGCCAGCTTTCCGCCCTCCATTATATGTGAAGTTACCTTTGTTATCGTAAGATAATAAAACCAGGGCATGTGAATTTTACTGGAATTTCATAAAGGCGCGGTTCATCAGATAACAGCGGGCATACGCTTCGACGCCTAACGGCGTCTCTCGAAAGCGAGAGACCAGCAAAGCTGGTCGCGGGTCTCACAATTCTACTTTCTAATAACTGGATTTGCTGTAAAGACAATTAATCTTCTATTGTATTTTCGTGATTGCTCGACCACATTTTGACATGGCCTTCGCTTAACAGCCAGAGCTCGCAAAAATTATGGAGTTTAATTTGTTGCTCGATTTTATGATGGTATTGAAAAAGTAAGTTGATTGGGTATTGGTTAGAACCGATTTGATATTTAACGGG
>JAOUFE010000051.1 GCA_029858425.1 Spirochaetia bacterium
TAATTTCAGGGTTTTTCAAAACAATTTGTAACCCGTTCATGCTGATATCTCCGATATAGCCCTCAATTAGAGAAGCTGGATTGTTTTTTATCCTGCATTTGACCGGAATTCTGTTTTTCTCGTCCAACTCAATTCTTAAAAAGGCTCGTTTATTGCTATTTGTTTTATCATATAAATAGTTTACCGTTTTAATAATAGTCGCCAGAGCCGCAGTTGTATCATACAGATTTTTTTCGAGATAAGTTAAAGATGCTTGCCCAAAAATAGACTTTAATGCTGGATTTATATGCGTTGTATGAACTATAATATGCAATGGTTTTACAGTCCTGATATTTTCTATTAAAGAATTGGCAATCGCGGACTCGCTTGCAACCTTTGATGCGCGTCCTGAAAAAAGAGTTTTATCCAGATCCACAAATATAATAATATTTGCTTCCCCTTCCAATTCCGGGATTTTTTCTATCGAAAAGGGAATTACCCATATATCCTGTTGCAGGAGCTCCACTTTTTCTTTTTCCTTAAAACTTTCCGGCATAGCGATCCAGTATATTTTTCTGGGCATGGCATGGATACGGCCTACCATTCGAATATTTGTTTCGATGGATTTCATTTTAATTAAAATACCTGCTAAAGAGTCCGGTTTCAATATATTTAATCGAAGACAAAATTATTAGCGACACAAGGGAAAAAACAGCGAAAGCAATGATCGACGAAACAAGAAATATACGGCGCCTTGAACTTTTGTAAATCCATATATATTTATCCAGTCCAACTTTAAAAATATATATGGAATAAACCAATCCCGTTAAAGAAATTATTTTTCCAATCAATGGTAAAGATGTCAGCCCCATTGCAGAAAAGAAGGGGAGACTGGAAAAAACAAAAAGTTTAAAAATATTTTGCTGCGGGTCGCGAAAAGAAGATACCCGATAAATTTCTCCAATTAGTAAAGAAATACAAATTATGAGAATAACTCCTCCGGCAGTATACATTACCGGATAGAAAATAAAATTTTTCAAGTATTTTCCCCATGAAAATATTTTGTCGATATGCAGGATTGCAGATAGAAATGGATTTATTATTAAAAATACTCCAAGATTTTGCCTGATTAGAAGCCATTTATTTTCGTAATATTCGCTTTCAATTTCTTTCCAGGCTGAAGCAGGATTTATAAGTAAATTGTTCAAATGTTTAAGCATTTTTATACCTCTGGAAAATTTAATGAATTGTCAAATATAAAAAAGGGGATACCCCACGCCAGTATGAACCTGCCAAGAGGTCAGGATAGGTTTTTTGCAGGCAGGCCATGAAAGGTGTTCTTATTGAAAGAAAGCTGAAATATCAGATTTACCAAAATTATACCTGAAACTACTGTTCCACAATCTCAATTTTAAGGTTTTTCAGGTAATGAATTCCCTTTTCAATATTGTCAGGTGTTCCCTTGATTTCTATTTCAACCTCGCCTTCGGCATCTTTATCCAACCTTGCCGTAATTATGTTTGGAACGATTTCAAATAATGTTACCATTTTATATATTATGGGCTCATTGGTGAGTATGGCAGGAATTTTCAGTTTCAGTCTCTTTGTCACACTAAATAATTCCGCCTGCAATGGCCGGCACAAGCGATAATTCGGAAGAGGATTCAAGGCGGGTCTCCAGATTATCCAGAAACCTGATATCTTCATCACCAAGGTAAATATTTACATATCGCCGCAGGGTTCCCTTTTCATCATAAATTCGATCTTTAAGAGCCGGATACTTTTCAGCAAGCATGGTTAACGCTTCGCCGACAGTATTACCCATGATTTCAACCTGATCGGCTCCCTCTGTTTGGGGTCTTAATTGACTTGGAATTTTTATTGTTGCCATATGTTTTTTTTTCCCGCAAAGTCAGGTTGTCAAGTGATTCCCTGTCAGGTTTGGTCAGGAAATTGAAAAACTTGCCTGTTTGAGGGAAAAAAAGGTTTTTTTACTTCTTGCTCGCAAACAAATTTCTTCTAAGCGCCGTGATTTGGCAACCGAAGTCTGAATTTTATAGAGCATGGGCATGAACCTCAATAATCAGATCAAAATGTATTAAAATGCGCTAATTTAAACTATATTGACTGGATTTCAGGCTCCGGCTAAAGCTCTATATTTCCTGAACTTTTAATCCTCGATGATTTATTTTCTTGACTATGAGTTTGACAATTTAAGTTTCCAATATGTTAAAACGAATTCTTGTCTTTTTTCCTGTTTTATTTCTTTTGTTTTTAAACCTGACCTGCCATTATGAGAGAGGGTTTATTGTAATAGACTTCTTGCCCCAAAGTTTATTTTTTTCAAAAATATCTTCGTATGGAATTATGTTGGCTCTTGGCTTTATAACCGCTAATTTTTTGCTTCAACGCGAATTTGACCGGCTAAAAATGGATACAAAAGTAGCGGATAATCTAATCATAATTCTGGCCGTTGGAGGAATTATTGGATCGAAAATATTTTTTGTTTGGGAATCGTATTCTGAATGGAATGGCTGGGAAGGATTTAAAAATGCTATGTTTAGCGGCGGGGGACTGACCTGGTATGGGGGCTTTATTGTAGCGAATATAATGGCTTACATATATTTAAGGAATAAAAAAATATCCTACCTGCGCGTGGCCGATATAGGCGCTCATGTAATGGCGATGGGATATGTTTTTGGACGAATGGGGTGCCTGGTTTCCGGTGACGGATGTTATGGAATTGCCGCGCCTGCCAACTGGCCTGCTCCATTTGCAATGGCATTCCCCAATGGAGCGGCGCCATGGAGTGAAATTATTCGTATGTACAATGATCCGGCCGTAAGGGTATTTAATACTCCTCTTTTCGAAGCATTGTTTTCCTTTCTCCTTTTCAGCATATTTTATTTACTTCGAAAAAAAGAATGGCCTTTAGGCGTTAAATTTATGACATTTATTTTGTTTCACAGTATATTCCGTTTTCTGGTGGAGTTTATTCGCCTGAACCCTCGAGATGTGTTTGGCGTTTCCCAGGCTCAATTTTTGTCCATTATACTTGTTGTCGCCGCTGTTTTTTACTATATTTACAAGCAGGGGGAGATAAGACAATTTCTTAAATTGGGTAAGAATGGAAACACATCAAGTAAATGATTTGAGTCCTGTTATGCAGAATATCCCTGATTCTGTATATTCCCCCGTAAACTTGCCCCAGGATTTACCGCAGGAGCCTGAAATTGAATCTGCGGCAAGTTCGGGTGAGAAAGGGTCAAGTAGCCCATGTTCTTGCGTCGATATATATGCATAGGGCATTATAGATGGCAGTAGACGCAGGAACAAAAAAAGACTACAACGGTAAAATTGCCGAGCAAAAGAAAGTTATTGCCGAACTGGACAAAGATATTGCGGCTCTGAAAAAAGCTTCCACCCAAAATGCAAAACTTTTACCTTTTTTCCATATTGGAATTGCCTCTAAAATACTTAAGCAAATTCATTTGTATATTGACATGAATAATCTTTCCGAACGATTAATGGGCGTGAAAAACAATGCCAATCTGGATACTGCCAAAAGATTATTCAATAAACTGTTTCTGGAAATGGAAAAAGTGGTAACAATGAATGTTGATGTGTCTCTTACCCACAATAAAGAAATGCTAGATCAAATCAAGCCAATGAACCCAAGGTTGAAACTGAATTTTTACAAGCATGTGGAGAAGGGAATTCAGCGATTGGTACGTGCGTATGGCGAAAATACAAAATGGAAATGGTCTTTTCCTGAATTGTGGGGTAAACTGGCTATCGTCGGGAAAAACCTGCTGGATTACCGGGAAATTCAGGGAAAAAGAGACCCGCGGGAAGAATTTTTCTATGATCGGCAGGAAATGCTGGGAATTGTCAAAGAAGCGTTGTTTAGCGCTTCCAATCAATACCGGGATAAATTTGAGATCTCGACAAAATCAAGCGCTGATCTTGTTTATGCCATGAAATTGCTGGAAGACTTGCGCAAAATTGCCACAATGACAGGCGATCAGGAGCTTGGCAAAAAATGCAAGTCCGGAGTAGATTCCTATAAAGCCAGAATAAAGGCGGATGAAAAAGACAAAAAGTAAGCATCAAAATTCTGCAAGAGTACGGACTGAGCCAGTATTCATGTAGTTCTGGTTCCATTTTTTTTTCACTTTGTTTCCAAAAGTATAAATTTTCATTGAATGAATTTTCAATAAAACGTAAAAAATATTTGCTGGTTTAAATCCCTTTTTTTTTGTTATCCTGTAAAATAATAAGGACGGATATTTGAAATGAAAATTAGAAACTGGAAAATTACTCCCGCTGTATTTGCGAACTTTATTCTGCTCTCATTTATAATCGGAGTATTGTTTTCTCCATTTTCAGGCAGATTGAAAAATGCCGCAGATTTTGTCTTTGCCCAGGAAGAAAACCCGTTATTAAAATCCAAAGCAATTGGAAGCGCCATAGATATTCAGGAAGCATTGCGCGAAATTTATAAGGCAAATGCTTCATCCGTAGTGAGAATTGAAACCGAACAGGTAGTAAAAATGCAAATGAATCCATTTTTTAACGATCCGGTTTTCAGAAAATATTTTGGAGCACCCCAGGAAAGGGAGCAAAAACGACAGGGGCTTGGTTCAGGATTTATAATAAGTAAAGATGGTTATATTGTAACAAATAACCATGTGGTATCCAACGTGGATAAAATTACGGTAAAGGTACACGGCGGCAAAAGTTACAGCGCAAAAATTATTGGATCCGATCAGGTGGCAGATATTGCCCTTTTAAAAATAGAAGGAGAAAGAAATCTGAAACCGGTTTATCTTGGGGACTCTGATGATATCCGTGTGGGGGATTTCAGTATAGCCATTGGAAATCCATTTGGACTTGAATCGACCTTTACATTCGGGGTCATTTCGTCGACAGGGCAGGATATTGATGCGGCTGATGGAATAAACCGGATTCAAACGGATGCGGCCATAAATCCCGGAAACTCAGGCGGCCCATTATTAAATATAAAAGGAGAGGTCATTGGTATTAATCAAATGATTTACTCTCAATCCGGAGGCTCTGTTGGAATAGGTTTTGCCATTCCGATAAATCATGTCAAGGTAGTGGTTGAAAATTTAAAAACAGGGAAAAAAATTAAACCCGGTTATATCGGCGTATCTATCGTAGACCCAAACGATCCGGGGATGGAGCGAATGGCAAAAGAACTGGGTATCCAGAATATGAAAGGCTTGCTTGTTCGGGATGTTAGCTTTGAGTCGCCCGCCATGAAGGCAGGTTTAAGGCAATACGACTATATTATCGAGGTAGATGGCGCAGCGGCAGACAAATTTTCGGTTTTAAAGGCAACCGTAATGAGAAAAGGAGTCGGAGCAGTTATCGATGTAAAATATATACGCGGAGGCAAGACAGAAACCACAAAGATCAAAATTGAAGAGCTGCCTGCCCGTGAACAAGAACAGCAATGATCCTCGCCGTAGACGTTGGAAACACACACAGCGTTTTTGGGCTGTGGAATAAGCGTTCTTTGGAAAACAGCGTCCGGATTTCGACAAACAGCGCGAGAACATCGTGGGAATGGTACTGGATGCTGAATTCCTGGGTTGAAAAAGAGAAAAGCAGGGAAATTCAGGCGGTAATTTATTCATCTGTTGTACCCGGAATCGATGCTCCACTAACGGAAGCATTTGAGAAAATGGGAATTTCAAATGTTCAAAAAATCAGCATGGATATGAAATTCCCGTATAAAATTGAAAAGCAATCTTTTCCAACCATTGGATTTGACCGTCTCGTGAATGCTGCAGGAGGAATCATGTACTATGGCGATAATTTGATCATTGTAGACATTGGTACAGCCATAACATTTTGCTTAATCAAAAATCGTTGCTACCTGGGGGGAGTGATTGCCCCTGGAATACAAACCAGTATAGAGTCGCTGTCTTCAAAAGCAGCGCGGTTGTTTAATGTATCATATTCACCCAAAAAAAAAGTATTGGCGCAATCTACAAGGGATTCTATGGAAAGCGGAGTTTATTTTGGCTGGCGGGGAATGATTAGGGAAATTATCAGGCAGTTAAAAAGTGAATCCGACGATGCAGGTAAAATTCATTTTAGAGTGTTGGGAACTGGGGGGATTGCTTCAGATCTTGGATATACCCATGAAGTTTTCGATATTGTAGATCCAGATTTAACTTTGCGTGGGCTGATGGAGTTATATTATTGTAATTATGCGTAATACAAAATTTATATTATCTGTTATCGTTGCAGGATTTATTGTTACGGGATGCGGCGTCTACATCAAGCGTACTCCTCCAGATACGGGTTTTGCAAGGGCAAAAATTGGCGAAGCCATTTTCAGTACCTCTGATTTTCGACTGAGTAATGGCGAACAAAGAGTAGTGTATAAATTCTGGATATTTAAAAAATCAGATTCCAAAAAGATAACCATAAGTTATGAAGAGAACCTGGATTTTATAAAATTAACTCCGGATATCAGGGAAGAAAAAACATATTCGATTGGCAAAGATTTTACCTTCCAAATTCAAGACATGAAAATTGAAATTTATGAGCTGACAGCCTCGTCGATTGTTTATTATATACGACAGGGGCGATAGTGTCCAGAATTCCAGGTTATTTAAAGTCTACAATTCTTACACGTTATTTGATAAAATCTTTTATAGTTCCCTTTTTGATTGGCGAAATATTTTTTTCATTTGTTATCCTCTTGTTTAATTTAAGGCAGCTTATTCAAGCTGCTCTTGAAAAAGGAATAGAGGCTGGCATGCTAATGAAATTGTCTTTGTTCTCGATGGGTTGGACGCTGGGAATGACTATTCCCATGTCTGCTTTGCTGGCGATTATTTTGACCATTGGAGCTTTAAATACGGATCAGGAAATTATTGTAATGCGTGCAGGAGGTATTGCATATTTCAGGATATTTCGACCCTACCTTGTTTTTGGATTTATTATGGCCGGTATTCTTCTTTGGTATCAAATGGATGTAGTTCCCTATTGCATGAGGATGGTAGGCGTTATGGGAGACAGGATTGCAAATTATAATCCTACTGCCTTGATTGAAGCAGGGCAATTTACCGCGCTGGATGAACAAAAAAGTGGCGCTCGTCATATTTATGTTGATTCCATTACTACGGATAATATAGAGAAAACCACCATATTAAAGGGGATTCAAATCCGAAAGGTAGAAAACAAGGGAGGTACAAACAAGCTTACCGAACTTGTTTTTGCCGAACGGGGCGAAAAAATTTTAAAAAATATCGAAAACAGGGAAAATAATTCGGGGGGTGAGCAAGTTAGGGCTCTCAGACTGTACAATGGATTTATATATATTCCCGATTCTGGCAGCAAGGGATTTGAAAAAATAGATTTCAAGGACGATGGTTATATGGATATCAATATGAGGGAAAATTTTTCACGACTGGAATCCGCAAAAGCAGAAATTTCAATTTTTGAAATGACTGTAACTCAATTGCTCGATAAAATGGATGCTCTTGAAGACACGGTTGCAAACAAGGATGCGATAATTCATATAAAAACAGAATTTTACAAGCGTACTGCCTTACCCTTTGCAGCATTGATCCTGATACTTTGTGGCTTTCCTTTGGGCATAATTAACAAGCGTAGTGGAAAAGGAGCCGGATTTGGCCAGGCCATTATTTTGATCTTTGTGTATTTTTCATTTTATTTATCTGCAGACGCCATTGGAGTTCATACTTCGCTTGGTCCTGTTTTATCAGCCTGGATCGGCAATATTGTTGTTTTTGTTTTCGGGATATCTCTGTACATTATTCGAACAACGGATATTTTATGGAAGATCAAAATTCCTTCATTTAAATTTTTCAAGGGAGCTTCCGGAAAAACCTGAGGGCATGCTTATTGTGTCCATAATAGTGAAGCATTTCGCCGTTTCGTTGAAAACCATTTTTTTCATAAAAACGAATGGCAGACAAATTAACCGAATCTACCTCCAGTCTTATACCATTGCATTTTCGATAAACAGCAAGATCTTGTAGTTTAACCAGAAGCGTATCTCCAAAACTCCTGTTTCGAAAATCAGGATCTACGGCAATCGAATAAATTCTGGCGGTTGAAATATTTTTTTTGTAAAGGGTTATGGCATAGCCGACAATGCGAGAACCCACTTCAACTACAATAAAATCGCAATTCGCATGCTTCATTAAATACCAAAAGTTTTTATATTTCAGAGGATAGGCGTTAAAACTTTTATTTTCAATTTCAACAATATTTTTCAAATCAGATGGTTTCACTTTTCGAATCGTGAATACTTCTGCTTGAATTTCCTTTGAGGGGAAATGAGCCATAATGGAAGCCTGTTTTGCATGTGAGCCTGAGCCGAAACCAAAAATTTTCACCCAAACTGAGTCAGTCTAAATCATTCTGATTGAATTTCGAGTTCCGGTCTAGCCATTAGGAATATCTCCCATTTCTTCTTGCCGTATTACTTAAAAAGCAAAGTTTAGCATTAAATGGAATCAGGAGAAAGAAAATGTCCAAAGACAAAAAAATGGAAGTAGCTGATAATTTGCGTGAGTTTATGGATATTTTAAGAGAGGCGGGGGAACTTCTTGAAATAAAACGGGAAGTTGATCCCTGTCTGGAGATTACAGAAATTGCAGACAGGGCGGTCAAAGAAGGACGGGAGGCTATTTTATTTCATAATGTAAAAAACAGCCCTTTCCCCCTTTTGATAAATATGTTTGGATCCAAAAGGCGCATGGAGCTTTCTCTTGGAGTAAATGATTTAAATGAAATTGGCGACCGGATCATGGACTTGATGAAATTTAAAAAACCAGAAAAGTTTTCCGATAAATTTGATATTTTGCCCAAGTTAATGGAGATTGCCAAATATCCTCCAAAAACAGTAAAAAAAGCTCCATGCCAGGAAGTTATTCTGAACAATGAGGAAGTGAATCTGGATCTCATTCCGGTAGTCACCTGCTGGCCCAAAGATGCCGGGCCATTTATCACTCTGCCCATGGTAATCACCAAAAACCCGGAAACCGGAATTCAAAACATCGGTATGTACCGTCTGCAAAAATACGACAAAACTTCTACTGGAATGCACTGGCATTTGCATAAGGGCGGGGCTAAACATTACAAAATGTATAAGGAAAAAAATATCAGCAGAATGCCGGTTGCTGTCGCAATAGGCGGCGACCCTGCCAGCATCTATTCAGCCTCGGCTCCATTACCACCGGAGATCAGCGAATATATTTTTTCGGGGTTTCTGAGAAGGAAAAATATAGAACTGGTGAAGGCAACTCAAAGCGATTTGCTGGTTCCGGCGGAAGCCGATTTTATTCTTGAGGGATTTGTGGATACTTCCGAAGAGCTCAAGCTGGAGGGAATGTTTGGGGATCATACCGGCTTTTATTCTCTTGCGGACTATTACCCGGTATTTCATGTGACGGCAATTACGCACCGGAAAAATGCCGTATATCCGACAACTATCGTCGGAATTCCGCCAATGGAAGATGCCTGGATGGGGTTTGCAACCGAGCGCATTTTTATCGCTATAACTCGCATACTCATTCCGGAAATAACAGATTTCCACATGCCGCCCGAAGGAACATTTCATAACCTGATATTTGTAAAAATTAAAAAAGAATATCCTGGACAGGCCATGAAGGTAATGCACGGCATCTGGGGGCTGGGGTTAATGGCGCTAACAAAAATAATTGTGGTTGTGGATGACTTTATTGATATTCAAAATGCACAGGAAGTCTGGTGGTATGCCCTTGCCAATATTGATCCTCAACGGGATATTATATTTTCAAAAGGACCCACCGATATTTTGGATCATGCGTCTTCCGAGTTTGCATTTCACACGAAAATGGGAATAGATGGCACGAAAAAGATGCCCGAAGAAGGTTTTAAACGTCAATGGCCAGATGTAATTTCCATGGACTCGGCAATTAAGGAAAAAGTAAACTCATATTATAGTGAAATTATGAAAGACTCGAAACATGGAAAGGGTTTCCGATAAGCCCGGGAAAACCGGGCTATCTGAAACGTGCATGGAGCTGGATTATTTTTTTTCTTTGGAATCTTTTTGATCGCCTGCCTGATCTTCTTTTTCCATTTCACTTTTCACGTAATCTCGCAATTTAAAATCCGGGTTTGCCTGAACAGGATTTGTATCAAGAATATCTTTTAGAAACTCCTGCTGTTTTTCAAAACCTTTTTTCATGGCAAGTCTTTGTTTTGTTGCCGCAAGGCCTTTGTCGAGGGGAATGCCCCTTGCCTGTGGATTGGAATTGCGGATCATCTCCCATGCCTTGAGGGCTTCTTCATCGGAGATTTCGATATTTTTTGCGTCGGATTTTTCCGTCAAATATAAATTTGCAATATAAAATTGTTCTATAAAACGCAGTCTGCTCTTGATTTCCTTCTTTTTTAAAAAACCTTTTTTTTCGGCTTCTGTATTCAGCAATAATAACTGTTTATATTGATCTGGAAAGTTGTCTTTGGATAATCGTTTTAACATTTCAATATTTTCTTCCGGAAGCCCGCTTTTTTCGGGATTCTTGACCATAGATTTTAATTGCTCCGGGGATAATTGTAATTGCTGAGCCATCAAAGTGATATAATTTTCGTAGGCATCATCAAAATTATTAACCGTATATTTTTTTCCGTTAATTTTCCATATCCACGTACTGTTGTCGCCGCTGCACTGGAAAATAAATCCGATTATCAATACGTATATAAAATTTTTTAAATTCATTTGACCCTCATTTTTTTTTATTAGACCATTTTTTTTTGCAAAGTCTTTTTGTGAATAACTTTTTGTGAAAATTCCGGAGATCCCCTCAGATATTTTTCACATGCGAGAAGGAACATTGTTTAAAGTTCTTTATAAAATTCAAGAAATATTTTTGCAATATCAGGATCAAACTGAAATCCCGACTGTTGTTTTAATTCTTGAATAATTTCATTTTTGGATATGGCTTTTCTATATGGCCTGTCGCAGCTCATGGCGTCTATGCTGTCGGCAATGCATACAATTCTGGCGATTAAAGGTATTTCATTTCCTTTTAAGCCATCCGGATAACCCTGGCCGTTGAAAAACTCATGATGGTGTTTTATGGCCGGGATAACATCTCTCAATTGCAAAATAGGGGACAATATTTCAGCTCCCTTTTCAGGGTGCTGTTTTACGATGTCGTATTCCTCTCTGGATAGCTTTCCTGGTTTGTCGAGAATGGCTTCGTAAGTACCCAGCTTTCCAATGTCATGCAACAGACTGCCAATCTCGAGGTGTTTCAAGTCTTCTTTTTCCAAAGACATCTTTTGACCCGCCAGCAGGGCATATCGGGTGACATTGGCCGAATGTCCAGCGGTCCAGTGCGATTTGGCGTCAATGGCTGCAGAAAGAGATTTAATAATGCCCAGAAAAAGCTCTTCAAGATCGGTTAACAGGGATGAGTTTTGAAGCGCTACCCCGACCTGTGCGGAAAGTTTTTCAATAATGGATAGATCCTCGGGGGTAAAGGCCGAAGGCGATTTTGAGCCAATAATCAAAATAGCCGCAATTTTATTTTTTATGTATAGCGGAACACGGGTATGCGACCTGTATCCTTCTTGAAACAGGTTTTCTTCAAGCGGTAGGCGATGTGGTTCATCGGCAAGATTGGTGATGTATTGCGCTTTTCCGGTTTCAATAATTTCGGTAGCGTTGGTATTGGCAAACGGGATAAGCGTTCCTTTCGACATAAAGTTTACTCCAAATCCGGCGGCATGTACAAAAACTTTTTTTGCTCTGTCTACAAAAGCAACGATGGCCCGGTCACAGGGTATTAAATTCGAGATTAATCGGGTTACGGTTTCCAGAATTTCTCCGGCGTCGAGAGACGAAAGAATGCTCTTGTCAATTTCATTCATAATTTGTATTGTTTGAACGCGGGTAGAAAGTTCCGTTGCCCGTTTCAGGGAATCCTGATACAGGCGGGCTTGATGCAGCGCGAGACTTGTTTGATGTGCCACCCCAAGCATAATTTTTTTATCGCGTTCGGAGAATTCTTTGTTTTCCTTAAAAAATGCAACAAGCATACCCAGCGTTTCGCTGCGGCTGACAAGGTGGAAAACAATCGAAGTTTTTAACTCTTCCGGATTTGCAAATACGCGGGATGCCACAAGCGATAATTCAGGGCAGTTCATAATCAGGGGTTCTTTTCTGTCAATGCAATCGCGCAGGCAGTTGGCAATATTGTTTAAATTATCCTCGAAAAATTTGGCAGCCATATCCGGTGTGAGCCCATATTGTTCCGTTGGATTAAAATCCCCCGATTCTTTATGAAGCAGATAAATCAGGGAATAGTCGTATTTCATAATTTCATGCCCGCATGAAACAATCTGCTTTAACAACTTGTCAATATCAGTAATTTGCGATGTGCTTTCGGCAATCATTAGAAGGTGATGGGTGATTTCCATTTCCAGTTTTATTTTTTTTTCGGTTTCTTTTTGTTTTTTGTGTTTTTCGGCTTCGGCCAACGCGCGGCGAATGGCGGGTATCAGGCGAAACAAGCGTCCTTTGATAACAAAATCTGTGGCGCCTTTCTTCAGGGTTTCAATAGCGCTTTCTTCTCCCATGGCGCCGGTTAAAAATACAAAAGGGATTTCGGGATAACGTTGCCGGGCTATTTCAAGCGCCGAAAGGCCGTCAAAGTCGGGCAGGTTGTAGTCGGCCAGAATCAGGTCAATGTTGGTATTTTGAAGCGCTTCTTCAAATTCTTTGCGGGTTTCTACCCGGTTAATCCCGGCGTCAGGCCACTCTCTGGATAATTCGGCGAGGGTCAATTCGGTATCGTTTGGGTTATCTTCGAGATTCAAGATGCGAAGCGCCATGCGACATCATAATTTTCGAACATGAAATGTCGAGCAATACTGCTGAAGTCATTGGCTTTTGTGAAGGGGCAAGCCTGCCCCTTGATTCCGGCCGAGGCTTCGCCCCGTCCTCCATCAACCCCGACATTATTTACTGCCCCTGCGGCGCAACCCCGCCCTGAGCCTGCCGAAGGGCGTGTGTGCCGCACTCATCTCTCGCATTTTAGCGATGTCTCAGGCTTTGCGTATACTTCCTGGCGGAGGTTCGTTAATGATGCCCCAAAAAAAGCCAAGTCCTTTAATGGCATTGATAAATTCATGAAAGTTTACCGGTTTTACCACATATGCATTTACTGCATGCCGGTAACTTTCCAGTTTGTCTGATTCTTCACGGGAAGACGTTAAAATCACAACCGGTATGAGCTTTAGTTTTTCTTCGGAACGGATGGCTCTTAAGACCTCCAGACCATCTACTTTGGGCAGTTTTAAATCCAGCAAGATAACCGCCGGGTTTCCATTTTGCCTTTTTGCGTATTTGTTCTTTTTAAAAAGATAATCCAGAGCCTCTTCTCCATCGTGGACAATTTGCACGTCATTGGCAAGATTGTATTCTGCAAGTCCGGAAAGGGTCAGTTCTTCGTCATTGGGGTTGTCTTCTACAAGCAGTATTGGCTTTAATTCAATCATTGTACACTCCTTTCATTTTCAGGTAACGTAAAATAAAATGTCGCTCCTTTTCCCGGGCTGCTCTTAGCCCAGATACGACCCCCATGCCTCTGGATTATCCTTTGAACATTTGCCAAGCCAACGCCTGTTCCGGGAAATTCTTCCTGGCGGTGCAGACGCTGGAAAATTCCAAACAGCTTGTTTGAATAATTCATGTCAAAACCAGCGCCATTGTCTTTAATGTAATAAATGGTTTCGTTATTGTCTTCCTTTGAGCCAATTTCAATTTCCGCTTCTTTTTGTTTTTGCGTAAATTTGACCGCGTTGGATATCAGGTTGTTCATCACCAGTTGCAAAAGATTTATATCTCCTTTTGCCGACGGCATGGGGTTTATTTTCCAGATAATATTTCTGCCCCTGATCTCGTTGTCAAGAGTCTTTACAGAATTTTTCACCAGAATGGAAAAATCAATAACGCTTTCCATCAGTTCAGTTCTGGCCATCCGCGAAAAAGACAAAATGTCATCAATTAATTGCCCCATCTGTATTGTGGATTCTGATATTACGTTAATGTAATGACGGCTTTTTTCATCAATGGAATCATAGATGTTTTTTTTCAACAATTCGGCAAATCCGGTAATGCTGCGCAAAGGCGCCCGGAGATCGTGAGAAACAGAATAGCTGAAGGCCTCGAGTTCTTTATTGGCGGTTTCAAGCTGCGCGGTTCTTTGCGCTACCCGGCTTTCCAGTTCCCTGTTTAGTTTTGTGATCTCCAGTTCCGCTTCTTTTTGAGGGGTCATGTCGTGAACGGTGCCTACGCTACGAAGAGGCTTTCCGTGATCGTCAAAAAAAGTAATACATTCTTCATCTATATATTTGATTTTGTCGCCGGATAATTGTAAACGGTAATGAATGGAAAATGGCAAATGCTGTTCTCGGGAATCTTCGTGAATGATTTTTACAAACTCCCGGTCTTCCGGATGAGCTATCGCTTGTAAAATTTCAAGAGATGGTTTCGTCTCTGAATCGATTTCCAGGATTTTATACATTTCAATAGACCAGACGAGGGTATTGTTTAAAGAATTAAATTCCCAGCTTCCCAAATGCGCTATTTTTTGCGCCTCGTTTAAAGATGTATTGGCATTGGTCAGTTTCTCCACCATGCTGTTAAAATTTTCCGCCAGCTTGCCAACTTCATCGTTTGATAAAATCTCTGCCCTTGCGTCAAGATCGCCGGTCATTACTTTTTGAGTTGTTTGCGTTAAATTGCTAATGGGCGTTGCAATGGCATCGGTAATCTGTAAAACAAGAAAAATGCAGATACTGATAGAAAATAAAAATATTAATAAAATACGATTTTGCATTACCTCAATCGGATGAAAAGCCTCCGAAATGTCCATTTTAGCAACCATGCCCCAGTTTGTTAAGGGAATGGGTCTCCAGGCGGCAATGACCTTGTCTCCGTTATAATCAAAGGCAATTCCGGAACCGGTTTTCCCCTCAACGGCATTTATAATCGGCAGCCCCGATCCGAATTTAACCGTACGTTTTAAAGCCGCATCCGGGTCATGGAAAACCGGAGTTAAAAATAATGCTCCTTCGCTGGTTTTTTTGGCGATCAGGGTTTCGCCGGTATTTCCCAGCCCGGTTTTATTATTCAGAAGGTCATAGATGACGCTCATGTCAATTTCAAAAAATATTTCTCCCAGAAAACCTCCCCGGGCATTCATTACGGGAGCCGCCACCGTCATTAAAAATTTTCCTGGTACGTTATTTTCCAGATAAATGTCCGAATAGGCAATTTCTTTTTTGCATTTTTCAAATAAATCCTGGAAGTGATCTGACATACGCTTTTGAAATTCAATTTGATAATGAGCCAGATTTGAAGTGTAAATAATAACGCCTTGCGGGTTTACCAGCATGATATCGCGGTATCCATAGGCTTCGGGGTATAATTTCAGAAACGTATTTAATTTGATTCGGGCCTGTTGAAAGCGTAAATTGTTTTTCTCGTTAAAGAAAATTTCTAACTGGTTAAAATATTCGTCTAAAAGATCAGATTGCGATACAACAAACGCATCGCCCGACCGTTCTTTTAAAAAAGCTTCTATTTTTTGCACCTTTAGATCGGCGATACTTTCCAGCTTTTTTAAAATCTCCGATTTCAGCGATTTTTCAGCGGTGGAATAACTGAAATACCCGATGACAATCATCGGCAATACGGTAAGACTTAACACAAGGATGAGCAGTTTTCGATATAGGGTCATATGCAGGCATTATAATTAATAAATGCTCTATGCCTTCAATGACAAAATAAACAGGCCGTGAATAAAGGACTATTTTTTTAATGAGTAATCAGAAAATGACAATTTCAGGAGTGAAAAACCGGTTATACTGGTTTTCTGAAAACTTTGAAACATTCAAGCGACGCCGTTTGAATATGTGTAATTGTCTTTTTTCCCGGAAAACAAGTAAACATTTAATTGTCCCTTTCCTTTTACGTCAATTGTTCCGCGATGCTCAAAGCTGTATTTGTCTTTCAATAGCATATAGGTGTCCGGTGTAACCTGTATTTTGCCGGGAACTCCGTGCATTTCCATACGGGAGGCAAGATTGACGGCATCTCCCCAAAGATCATAGATAAATTTTTTCGTTCCAATAACGCCTGCCGTTACAGGTCCGCTGTTTATTCCAATTCGCAGGTCAATGGCGATACCGGTTTTGTTTGAAATTACAGCAGTTTGCTCCAGAATTTCAATGGCAAAGTTCATAAGTTTTTCAGCATGGTCGTTGCATGGTTCTGGAATTCCGGAGGCGGCCATATAGGCATCGCCAATGGTTTTAATTTTTTCTATTCCATATTTTTCCATAATCTCGTCAAACTTTGTAAAATATTTGTTTAAAAGTCCCACAACATCGTTTGGACTGAATCGGGCGGCAATTTCCGTAAAACCCACAATATCGGCAAATAATATACTGGCTTCGGCAAA
>JAOUFE010000052.1 GCA_029858425.1 Spirochaetia bacterium
AGTCTCAATCATCAGGACTGAATTTTGGCCACCATGGAACCCGTGGTAATAAAATTCTTTACCGGGTATTATGTATATTTGCTTGCTGTCCTTGGCAATAATCCAGTTGCAATGAGGGGCTTGGGCATGAGCTCGAAGCTGTGATTTTAGATTTTAAAAGACAGGAAAATAACAAGCGACAGCGCGACAGGTTAGAGGTGACGGCGTAGCCGCCCATGCCCCGGGTCACCTGCCTGTGCTGTCTGCCACTTGGGAGAATTTATGCAAACTTATAAAGCCGAAACGGAAAAAGATTCATCCAAACCAAAAAATTTCAGGGAAAGAATACAGGAACAGTTCCTGAACAATCGTCAAATTTATTTATGGGGTGCGGTTACAGATAAATCTTCTGAAGAAATTATTGAAAAAATGATGTATCTGGAAAACACCAATCCAGGAAAGCCAATATATTTTTTTATTAATTCTCCTGGAGGCATAATTTCATCTGGAATGGTAATCTTTGATGTAATGAATTTAATTACGTCTCCGGTATACACCATAACAATGGGTATGGCGGCATCCATGGGCGCCTTGTTATTTGCCGCCGGGGCAAAAGGACATCGTTATATGTTTCCGCATTCAAAGGTGATGATTCATCAGCCTTTAATTTCCGGCCAAATTGTGGCTCCGGCGCTGGACATTAAAATACATGCGGAAGAAATAAAGAAAACCCGCTTTGAAATAAATCGCATACTGAGTGAGGCTACCGGAAAATCCATAGATCAAATTGAAAAAGATACTGACCGCGATTACTGGCTCAACGCCGCAGAAGCAACAAAGTACGGCATTGCTGATAAAGTCATTGAAGATCTGAAAGCTTTTAGCCTTGCGTCTTTGCATACGCCCAAAAAAACAGCTTCGGCAAAAACAACCAAAACCAAAAAGTAATGGCTAAAGTATTTTCAGGCTGCTCAGAGATATCAGGGCAAGTAAAATTCCGATAATCCAGAAGCGCACCACAACCTTGTTTTCATGCCAGCCAAGAAGTTCAAAGTGGTGATGCAGCGGCGCCATTTTAAATATTCTTTTCTTGCGCAATTTGAATGAAGCTACCTGCAATATTACGCTGACAACTTCCGCGACAAAAATTCCGCCCAGAATAAGAAGTATGATTTCACGTTTAATTAAAATGGCAGACATTCCAATGGCTCCGCCAAGAGCAAGCGATCCCGTATCTCCCATAAAAACCTGCGCGGGATGGCTATTGTACCATAAAAATCCGATCCCGGCGCCAATGAGACTTCCGAGAAAAATAGTCAACTCATTGGATTCCGGAATAAACGGAATTAAAAGATACTTTGCAATTTCGCCGACACCTGTCAGGTAACTGATAATTCCAATCGTCGTCATTACAATCAGCGACAGTCCTGCCGCAAGTCCATCAAGGCCATCTGTCAGATTTACCGCATTGCTGAACCCGTTAATTAAAAAAACCCATAAGAAAATTGCCATAATCCCCATGTCAAAAACAGGATCCTTTAAAAAAGGAAGATACAATTGCGTGCTGTGCGGATTGGATTTCGGGAAGGAATATACAAGGATGGCAAATGATGCAGAAATAACAAATTGCCAAAAAAACTTGACCCTTGCGCTCATTCCGTTGGAAATTTTTTTTACCGACTTGCTGTAATCATCGATAAATCCAAGAAGACTGAAACATAGCGTCGCAATCCATATAAACCAGATATTGAGATTTCCAAGGTTTCCCCATAAAAAAACAGAGATACTCATGGAAGATACAATAAGCAATCCCCCCATGGTTGGTGTTCCGGCTTTTGTGTGATGCGATTTTGGGCCGTCGTGTCGTATTTTTTCTCCAAGGTTCAGGCGTTTCAGAAATTCAATAAATTTTGGACCAAGAAAAAATGCCAGAATCATTGCGGTAAGCGTGGCCATTACCGCCCGAAACGTTACATAACCAAAAATTCTAAAAGCGGGAATTTGCGCTTTAAGGGGAAACAGCAGCCAGTATAACATTTTACTTCACTTTACCCATAAAAAGATAATCGGAGTTTATCCATTTTGAGGATATTTTTTTTTCATAAACAAGCGGATAAATAAAAGTTCCATACTCCCGTACAACAATACCAATAAACGATGCCATCGATATGGTCTATTGATACATTCCCAAAACCATGTCATGTAGGCTTCCTCAATGAAATCGGGGGCTCTTTTTTTGCGGCCTGTCATTATATCCAGAGTGCCATTCAGGTTTACGACTACGCAATTTTTTATTTTTTTTCGATTTTCAGAAATCCATTTCATTTCTTTTTTAAACCCCATGCTGAGGAGGATGATATGAGGGTTGGTTTTTCTCAAGGCCTCTATTACCTTGTCGTTTTCGGAGGAATCCATATAAGCCGGATGTTTGCCTGTAATACGCAATTTGGGGAATGACCGGACAAGATTGCTGAAAAGTTTGTCCAGAATGGCGATGTTGGATCCAATGATAAAAATTGTAAAATCTTTTGCATGGGCATACCGAATTAAATTCATTACAAACTGTGGAGCTGGTACAATATGCGAAACGGGATTTCCGGACATTTTGGAAATTCCGATCATTCCCTTTGCCGCTGGAAGATTGATAAAGGATTGCTGCGCTACCGAACGGTACAATGAAGAATGTCTTATCAAATGAAAAATATACGGATCTACAGGTTGAATATGCATTGGGCCAATGTTCTCAGCGCTGCTGTAGATATTTTCAAGTGTTTTCCCTGTATAGGCAATCAATTCATTTTGACTCGCATTATAAAACGATATCCCGGCAATATTCTTAATCTGCGATTTCAGATGATCTGTGGAAATGCTTTGAAATTCCAAAATCGGGTCATCATCATGTTTTGCGGTAAAACGATCCATGGTATTTGTCATATTAATTTTTTTCTCCATAAATTTCAATTGAATTTACAATATTTCCTATAATCAGCGATTCCTGTTCATCGGGAATTGAGGCTGAGTTGTAAACGGCAACAAGCAGTACTCCGGATTTTTCCATCATTACGGCCATGTAAAAACGTCCTTCATGCGAATATTCAAAGGGAATGTACCTGATTTCGTTTCGAGAAAACATTTTTAACTGATCTGGCTGACAGGGAACATCCTGAAAATGCAAAAACAAGACCATTTTGTCCGATAATTTTGTTCCAGCGAGGTAAGGGTAATGCTTGAGAAGCATTTCAAAATTCCGGACATCGGTATTGTTTACTGCCAGTATCTGCAATGCCCCTTTTCCCGCAAGCGGGTCAAAAAATGCGGGTATATTTTCAAAATTTTCTGTATCCCACATCCGTGGATATTCGAGGCTGAACAAGCGGTCATTCGAAATAAACTTCTGGGTAAGCATCCTTTTATGTTTCTAATTTACAGGAACCCTTTCCTGTCAGGCCAAAGATTTTAATAAATCCTTCGGCATCGGCTTGATTGTAATTTGTGTTTCCTTCAAACGAAGCCAGGGAAGCGCTATATAGGGAATTTTCAGAGGTTCTTCCGACCACGCGCGCATTTCCCCGGAAAAGTTTCAGGCGAACTTTTCCATTAACATTTTCCTGTGTATGATCGACCAGTTTTTGCAACGCTATCCTTTCGGGATGAAACCATTGACCATTGTAAATCAAATTTGCATAGTGCATGCTGAAGTTATCTTTCAGGTGCTGCAAGTTCTTTTCAAGCGTAATCGACTCCAGATCGCGATGGGCAATATGAAGGATGGTTCCTCCGGGAGTTTCATAAACCCCGCGCGACTTGATTCCCACAAGGCGGTTTTCTACAACGTCGATTCTCCCGATACCATGCTCGCAGCCCATTTTGTTCAGTTTTTTGAGGATTCCTGCGGGCGTCAGGCTTTCGGCATTTATGCGAACCGCATTTCCTTTTTCAAATTCAATGTCAATATAATCGGGGGTGTCTTTGGAGTTTTCCAGCGAGCGCGTCCATAAAAACATATCTTCCGGAGGTTCAAAAAACGGATCTTCAAGAACTCCTCCTTCGTAAGAAATATGAAGCAGGTTTCGATCCATGGAATATGGTTTTGCCGGGCTTGCCGTAACGGGTATCTTATGATCTTTGGAATATCTGATTAAGTCGTTTCTCCCGGTAAAATTCCATGTTCTCCATGGCGCAATAATTTTTAATTGCGGAGCAAGCGCCATAAAGGTAAGCTCAAATCGAACCTGGTCATTTCCCTTTCCTGTTGCGCCATGCGCTACGGCGTCGGCATTTTCAGCAAGGGCAATCTCGACCTGTTTTTTGGCAATCAGCGGACGCGCAATGGATGTTCCCAGCAGATAGCGCATTTCATAAACCGCACTTCCCCGAATGGCCGGAAAAATATAGTTTTCGGCAAACTCCTCTACAAGGTCGGTAATGTAAATTTTTGAAGCTCCTGTGGCGTGGGCTTTTTGATCCAGTCCTTCCAGTTCTTCCTCCTGGCCGATGTCGGCGCAGTACGCAATTACTTCGGCATTGTAGGTCGATTTTAGCCAGTGTAAAATTACAGAAGTATCCAGTCCGCCGGAATAGGCAAGGACAATTTTTTTAATTTGCTCATTCACGGGATTAATTGTAAAATCAGAGACGCATTGTCAAACCAAGATTATGTAACATGGAATCAAATCCGGCAGGAACGAGAGCTTGGGCATGACCCAATAATCAGATCAAAAAGTAATAGCGGTTTTTTTGGGTGTTTTTTTAGATTTTGCAGTACGCCCTTTTTTTATCCACCACCGCAAGCGGAGGAGCCCCCGCACCACTTTCAGGTCAGGATTATTTTATGATCCATTTACGACCGGAAAGTGGCGCGGGGCTCCGCAGCGGGGGCATTTGTTGCTTGTGCGCAGGAAAAAATATTTTCTGCCCCTCTTCTTCTTAAAGAGTTGTTCATAATTGACAGCCTGATTTCAAATCTGCATTGAACCCAAATGTCAATGAATCTTGCTGATCGTTCCGGAACTGCCGCCGAGGCGTTAAAATCAGGCCTGAAAGAAGGCGAGTTTGAGCTCATCGTTCAAAAAATCGGGCGAAATCCAACGTTTACAGAGCTGGCCATGTTTTCGGGAATGTGGTCGGAGCACTGTTCCTATAAAAACTCCATTTTACTTTTAAAAAATTTATACTGCGAATCGGATCGCTTGTTGGCGCAAAGGGGCGAGGAAAACGCGGGCGCGCTTCGCATCAGCGACAAACACGCCGTGGTTTTTAAAATCGAATCGCACAATCATCCTTCGGCCATTGAGCCATATCAGGGGGCTGCCACTGGCGTTGGCGGAATTATGCGCGATGTTTTTACCATGGGCGCGCGACCGCTCGTGAGCTTGAATTCGCTTCGATTTGGAATGCCCGATCAACCCGCCAACCGGCATTTGATGCGCGAGGCGGTTCGCGGAATAGGCAACTACGGCAATTCGCTGGGAATACCCTGCGCCGGCGGCGAAATTTATTTTCACAACAGCTATGCCAAAAATCCGCTCGTAAATGCCATGACCGTGGGCATCGCCGATATGGGCGGGCTGGCCTCGGCGCGCGCTTCGGGAATTGGCAATCTGGTTTTGTACGTGGGCGCAAAAACCGGTCGCGACGGTATTCACGGAGCCAGTTTTGCCTCTAAAAATTTATCCAGTCAATCGGTTGAGGAGCGCAGCGCGGTTCAGGTGGGCGATCCGTTTATGGAAAAACTTTTAATGGAGGCCACTCTGGAGTGTATCAAATCAGGTCTCGTGGTTGCCATTCAGGATATGGGAGCCGCCGGTCTGCTGAGCTCTTCCAGCGAGATGTCGGCATCGGGCGGCGTGGGAATGGATTTGCATCTGGAAAAAGTTCCGGCGCGCGAAGAGGCGATGGAGCCGTTTGAATATCTGCTTTCCGAAAGTCAGGAGCGAATGTTGCTGATTGTGGAGCCCTCCAGTCTCGAAAAAATCACCGCCATTTTTACCAAATGGGAGTTGGATTGCGCGCAAATTGGGATCATCACCGACACAAAACATCTTCGGGTTTATCATCACGAAAAACTTTTTGCAGACCTGCCCTCGCGCTTGCTGACGGTAAACTCCGACGGAGCGCCGCGATACAAAAGGGAGACTAAAAAACCAGCGGTTGGCCAGATGCGCCCTGAACTGGAAAATCTGGAAACCTTCCATAATGCCCTTAGAAATCCAAAAAACGGAAAACTGGAAAATTTAATCAGCGACATGGTATCGCACCCCAATTTTGCCAGTCGACTTCCGGTATACGAACAGTACGACACCGACATTGGCGGAATGAGAATCATTGGTCCAGGCCATAACGGCGGTCTGTATAAAGTACCCGGCACAAAGCAGGGCATCGCGGTAACCTCCGATGGAAATTCTTTTTACGTGGCCATAGATCCGTATAAAGGAGCGCAGCATACGGTGGCCGAATCGTACCGTAATATCATTGCGACCGGCGCCGATCCGCTGGGAATTTCCAATTGTCTGAATTTTGCCAATCCGTATATTCCGGAAAATTATTATTTTTTCGAGCAGGCCGTTACCGGCATGTCCGATGCCGCGCAAGCGCTCAAGATTCCCGTCACGGGTGGAAATGTCTCTTTTTATAACGAGTCTGACGACGGCCCGGTTTTACCAACCCCCACAATTGGCATGGTGGGTCTCATTGACGATGTGGACAAATCCTGCGGCATAAATCTGGAACCGGAAATGGAAATTTATTTAACCGGATTTTTCAAGCCAACCGTTGGATGCAGTCAGTATGTTTTTAATAATACCGGAAAATTTAATCCCGTTTTGCCCGAATTAAATTTACAGGATGAAATGAACGTTGGCCGCGCCGTTCGCGAAGCGATTCAATCTGCGATTGTTTCGGCAGCTATTGATTTGTCTCTGGGAGGCCTGATGATGGCGCTTTTAAGAATGATTTTTGCATCTTTTAGAAACAAATATGGGGAAAACAAATATGGTAAAAAAGATTCGGCCTGCCCCGGATTTGTATTTGATCGGGACGCCATAGAAACTGCGGTTAAAAAACTGAACCTGTCCGTGGATAATTTTTTCTGGGGCGAGAGCGCGCACAGCTATCTTCTGGCCACAAAGGATTCCCGTAACTTTGAAACGCTGATGAGCAAACGCCAGATTCCCTTCTTGAAAACAGGCATTGTAAAAGAAAATAATTCCCTGCTGGATCTTTGCCCAACCACGGTAAATCTTCAAAAATTGTACAGCGATTACAATAACGGCCTTGCAAAGTTTTTTTAATCATTGGCCATGTGGGAAAGGGGGGCATTCGAAATATTTTGAACGGCGGCACACATGCCTCCGCTCCAGAACTCGCCCCCCTCGGCCGCGCTTCCCTGCCGGGCGATCGCGGCCTTCCCCCCCCACAGTCCATGATTTTTCCTTGACAGTATATTCTTTTGGGCGTATAGTCTAATTATGCCGAATGTAGCTTCCTCCGCCAAACCCCGCTATCACGGTTTGCAAGTAACCCGTGAAGAATACCTAGATCTTGAAGAAGACGGCTATCGGTATGACATGATGGATGGAGTTTTATATATGAGTCCCAGCGCTTTTATAGATCACAACGATGCAATATCAAAAATTTTACGCATTCTCGGAAATTATTTTTTTGAAAAAAAAACAGGAAAAGCTATTGTTGAAACCGATATTTTCCTTCCGGATGGCGGCGACGTTTTGCGTCCGGATATCAGCGTAATTCTAAAAGAAAATTACGGTATCCTGAAAGGTCATATACATGGAGTTCCGGATATGGTTGTTGAAGTATTGTCTGAATCCACAAAGGATCGGGATTTAACCATCAAGGCCGACCGATATCTGAAAAATGGCATAAAAGAATACTGGATCGCCAATCCGGATGAGAAAAGTATTTCCTTGTGGATCAATGTCCATAACGCTTCCTGGGAAAAAATCGAAGGTGAGACGGTTGTTAGCCGCTTATTGAGCGAATTTGAGTTGCGCAAAGATCTCGTTTTTGAAGATTAATCGAAAAAAAGTTGCCAAAATCACCCCATGGGGTGATAAAGATAAATGGGTAGATGCCGCTAACAATTGCAGCGATGCGACCGCAGAGGTGGCCTCAACGACCAACGCCGCAGGCACGAGTAACAGCCCTACCTTTAGCCCTGTTGCCGGAATCTATGGAGCGGCGCAAAATGTTGCCATAAGTACCACCACTTCACCGGCAACCATATGCTATACTACCGATGGAGTTACCGCCCCCACATGCAATGCCAGCGCGGCCTGCACCACCGGAACGCAATATCCGGGTAGCGCCGTTGCTGTTGCCACAACCACGACCTTAAAAGCCATCGCATGTAAAAGCACGTTTACCGATTCCATCGTAACCACCGGAACGTTTACCATTGATACCGTAGCGCCCATGCCGGGCAATAGCGGAACCGTTGCCGGCAGCAATTGATAACACGATTTTTCCGGGGACAGCTATCAGCGCTTACCGATTTTCGTCTATGTACATTCCCACTCCATCGAATGCGTGGAGTGTCAACTTCGGCGATGGCAGCGTCAACTGGGGCATTAAGACTACTGCTCCCTATGTCCGTTGCGTCGCCAGCGAGCCTTGATGCAGTAAAAAGTGAAGAGTGAACAGGAAAGAGGGAACAGAATGCGGTGTTCGGGAAAATGGTACAATTCGATCCCTTCGATGAGTAACCTTCGGTGGCGGAATACCCGCCAAAGATATTTAACTATTTACTGTTCTAATAAATAATTATTGACAATCGTGTGACATCGGGCAGGTATTACTACTGCGCCTCGCTGCTTGCCAATGGCAAGGTGCTGGTTACTGGCGGCGCTACCACAAATATTTTGGATGCCCCCCAAAACTGCGCCAGCCTGAATCATATTGACTGAATTTCGAGTTCATGGCCAGGTTGCCGGTCGTTTAATCGCGCCATTCATTTTTTATTTTTATTATTTCTTTCTCAACGGAAAAAAACAACTGCACCAGCTTCGGGTCAAAATGCGCGCCGGACTCTTTGCGAATTAAATCGAGAGCCTGTTCAACCGGCCAGGCCTCTTTGTATGGGCGAACCATGGTAAGGGCGTCAAATACATCTGCAATGGCAACAATGCGCGCTGATTCTGGAATGGCTTGACCTTTAATTCCGCCAGGATAGCCGCTGCCGTCCCATTTTTCATGGTGATTCAGGGCAATCTCGGAAGCCATTTTAAAAACAGGAGTGTCGCTTTTTGACAATATGGAGTGACCGATGGTAGTGTGGCTTCTCATAATAGTCCATTCGTCGTCCGTCAATTTTCGCGGAGCTCTGAGTATGGAATTTGGAATGCCAATTTTTCCGGTATCGTGCATGGCTGCGGCAAGTTCAAGCATATCGGCCTGCGCGACCGGCCAGTTGGCCGCCTGTGCCAGTACCCGCCCGTAAGCCGACATTCTCCAGATATGAACTCCGGTGTCGGTATCGTTATAATGTCCTGCTTCTGCCAGCATGTAAATTCCGGCTTTTTGGGTATCCTGTAGTTCTTTTGTTTTTAACTCGACACTTTTTTCACACTCCCGTTTTTGATTGGCGAGGGCAATGTGGGTAGCAATACGCGATAGAGTAATGGGAACAGAAACTGGTTTCTGGATATAGTCTACCGCACCGGCCTCAAACCCCAGCATTTCATCTTCTACGCCGGTCATGGCCGTGATGAAAATTACAGGAATATGGGCAATTTTTGGGTCTGCTTTAAGTTTTTTACAAACATCATACCCGCTCATTTCAGGCATCATTATATCCAGAAGAATCAGTTCTGGAAGCGGTTCAATATAAACCCGCTGGAGAGCCTCAGCGCCGTTTAGAGCCACCCGGGTTTCGTATTTGCTTTGCAGTATCTGGCGCAAAAGTTTGAGATTGTTCGGTTCATCGTCTACAAGAAGAATGGTATATTTTTCCATAATTAGTTTCCTTTTATTTTGTTTTGAGATATGATAATATTTTCTATCTCATTCAAAAGATTTACGGCTTTGGCATATTTAAAATCATCAAGGGCGCCCGCCAACTCCTTCCATAATTTGGCAGGAAGCCCCCCATTTATAGCGCTCTTGACTTTAGAAAAAACGGTATCATCAGATTCACCTTTTTCACAGGCCTGTTTTAAATGCGCCAGCATTTCCAGAAGATCTTTCTGGTTTACGATAGTAGCGCTTGTTTCATTATCTTCTTCAGGAATTTTTATTTTATCAATTGTCTCTAAAGCGCTGGCCATGGCTCTGGACAAATCCGGCAACAAAAGGCGGGCTTTGTCGATTGCTTTTATTTTTAGAAAAGCGTCTATTTTTGCGGCGAGTTCGGCGACATGTACAAGAGCCAGATTTCCTGCGACACCCTTCAAAGAATGGGAATACATATACGCCCCTGAGTAATCCCCGGCATCCAGCATCTCGTAAAAGGTTTGCGCGGCATTTTTATATTTTTCTGAAAAATATAAAAGCGTGTTGGCATAAATTTCGGAATTGTTCCAAATCTGCAATCCATGTTTCAAGTCTATACCCTCCATGTTATCTGGCCATTTGATATCCGTGGTCTTTTCAAGACTTACGCTTACCTTCTCAACAGGCCGACCTGCGCCCTCCGGTACATTTTTTTCAATGGCCCGGAACAATTCATCAAAATCTATTGGCTTGGTTACGATATCATCCATGCCAACCTTGAGGCATTCCTGGCGATCTTGTTGCATAACGCTGGCGGTTAAGGCAAGAATGGGAATATGGCGAGCGCTTCCAGATTCTAATCTGCGAATTTCGCGGGTTGCCTCAAGCCCGTCCATGACGGGCATTTGCACATCCATCAGGATCAAGTCAAAATGGTTTTTTCCCCAGGCTTCGAGCGCCTCTTTTCCATTTTGGGCAATGGTTATTTCGCTACCCTGTTCGTTAAGACGAATCTTCACAAGAGTTGCATTCTCGGTAATGTCTTCGGCAACCAAAATATGGAATATTCGCTTTAACTCGGGTAGTGCAATCTCTCCCTGTTGGCCGTGATTGTCACATTTTAAGTCGCACGCAATACCGCATTCCGGAACTTCATATGGTATCGTAAAATAAAATGCCGAACCCTGGTCAATTTTGCTTTCAGCATGAATTTCACCGCCCAGCAGTTCTACCAGTTGTTTGCTGATCGTGGTACCGAGCCCCGTACCGCCAAAGCGGCGCGCCGTAGATTCATCTGCCTGGGTAAATGGATGAAAAATTTTTTCTAATTGCTTTGGCGTCATTCCAATTCCTGTATCTACCACCGAGAACTCAAGCGCATTTTTTTCGGAGCGATGAACAGACAATGTAATGCTGCCCTTTGCCGTAAATTTTATTGAGTTGCCAATAATATTAATGAGAATTTGTCGCAGCCTGGTAGAGTCGCTGATTATGCACTGGTAAAGATCCGGAGCAATTTCAAGATTTAATTGCAGGGCTTTTTCTTCAGACTTCAGGTTTAATATTTGCATGGTATCTTTTAAAAACCGGGGCAGGTGAAATATGGATTTGTCAATTTCAATTTTTCCAGCCTCTAATTTACTGATATCCAGAATGTCGTTTATGATAACCATCAAACCTTTGGCGGAATTATGAGCCGTACGCAGGTATGAGCGAATTTCGTTGGTAATGTCTGGATGTTCCAGAGAAAGTTCCATGAAACCAATAATAGAGTTCATGGGTGTTCTGATCTCATGGCTCATGTTTGCCAGAAAAGTAGATTTTGCCCTGGCTCCGGTTTCGGCATGCTCCTTTGCAAGCCGCAACTCTTTTTCCAGTTTTTTACGCGCGGTAATATCCTGAACCACCCCGAGCATTCTATATGGTTTACCCGTGTCGTCTTTGATGACATCTCCCTTTTCGAGCAGCCAGCGGATTGCGCCATTTGGCCACACTACCCTGTGCTCAATGGCATATTTGGCTTCGTTGCTTACACAATCATTTACGGCAGCGGTCACGCTCTGGCGATCATCAGGATGAATCGCGTTTACAAAATTTTCGTACGAAGTCTCCAACGTTCCCACCGGATGACCAAACATGGGAGCAATCCGTTCAGACCAGTACAGATCGCCCGTAATAATATTCCAGTCCCAATAACCTATGTTGGCAAACCTTTGAGCCAGGCTGGCCCGTTCCTCGATTAGCAGCAAATCTTTTTGAAAATTTTTTATATGGGTTATATCCACAAATATTCCAATAAACATTGTTTCATTTTCAACCTGAAATTTTCCAGCGGAAAGTCGTAAAAATATTTCTGAACCGTCTTTTTTATGTCCAACCACATCTGAACCGATACCCATAATATAGGGGATTTTGTTTAACATATCGTCGCGGTCACCATGATCCACGGTCTGCGATGAAAATTCTGATATTAAATGAGAGACATTTTTTCCGTTTATCTCATCCCCGGAGAATCCAAACAATTTTGCGGCGGCAGAATTATTGTACATGATAATTCCCATATTGTTCAGAATAAAAACCGCATCGGCAATACCATGGAGCATCGTCATCGATATCAAATCAAATTTCATAATTTTAAGTTTTTCCCTTGAACGCTTCGAAAGTCACATTTTGCCATAAACGCTGCCTCAGCCCTGAAAAATGGTTTTTTTGCCCCGCTGGGGGCAAAAAAACAAACTTGCCATCCAGGACGGTTCTCATACATTTTGCAATACTGGCTTGCGTTGCATTGATTCCCGAAAGTATCGTTATTGTAATATTTTTAATATGCTCAAGAATATGTTGCCAATATACATATAAATTTATATGCTGTATAAAAATATAAGGAGTATACAAAATAAAATGAAAAAAAAATCATATACGTTACTGATTACCGGCCTTCTTGTTTTATCTGTTTCGAGCATTTTTTCAGCCGAACAAGGCGTTCACTGGAGTTATGGAGGGAATACCGGCCCGCAACATTGGAGCGAATTATCTCCAGAGTATGGTCTCTGCCAAACCGGCAGGGAACAATCTCCCATTGACATTGTCGATGCTGAATCGGGTAATCTAAAAGCAATTGAATTTGATTATAAGGAAAGTCCGCTTAAAATAATGAACAACGGACATACTATTCAGGTTAGCAATATCGATCCGGGTTTTATTCTAACTGAAAGCGGTAAATACAAACTGATTCAGTTTCATTTTCATACGCCAGGGGAAAATAAACTGAACGGTAAATCCTATCCTCTGGAGCTTCACCTTGTTCATAATAACGATCAAGGGAAAATAACAGTTATTGGTGTAATGTTTGCGGAAGGCGCAGAAAATAAAATAATTGAGAAAATCTGGAATAATGCTCCGAAAAATGAGGGCAAGGAATTGGAACCTAAAAACATTTCCCTGAATCCTGTGGATATCTTGCCAAACAATGGATCGTACTATCATTTCGAGGGTTCATTGACGACGCCGCCCTGTACAGAAGGCGTTCAGTGGTATGTACTGAAAACGCCTGTTGAGTTGTCATCCGACCAAATAAAGAAGTTCGCAAAATTTTTTGGAGAAAATGCAAGACCCGTACAACCGTTGTATGATCGAAAGGTTATCGAAGTCATTACCGGTGATATTGGACAGCTTTCTACAGGCGCTAAAAAAGAGAACACACCTCAAGTAGCGCTCCAGGATGAAAAAAATGCAACAGCTAAGCCAGGCGGATATTTAAGCGCAATAAAAGTTGTGGGAATAATCTTTGTCATACTGGTTATCGCTCTTGTTGTAATGTATAGTTTAAAAGGAAATGGAATGGGGTGGTTTAAAAATCTGAAAATCCAGACCAAACTTTTATCTGGTTTTTTAATTGTCGCTTTTTTGGGCACCGTAATCGGGATTATCGGAATACGCGCCGTTAATACTATTGCCAGCGCCAACCAAAAAATGTACGAAAAAATGGCCGTACCGCTAAGCCAGCTTGGTCAGATATCTACCTATTTTCAAAGGGTAAGAATAAACCTTGGTAATTTTGTAAGCGCGGAAACCGGAGAAGACAGGGAAAATTCCTTGAAAACGATTGAAGAACTACGTTCAAAAATTGGCCAAATCAGCATAGAGTTTGAAAAAACAATTTTAACGGAAAACGGACATAAAAGTTTTGAGCGATTCATAAATTCTCGAAAACATTATGGAATAATAATAGATGAAGTTAGAAACCTCGTACAGAAAAACCGCATTGCAGAAGCCGAGCGTCTGCTCACGGGCAGAGGCAAAGACGCCGCTACAGCAGAGCAAAAAGAAATTGATGCATTAATGGATTCTAAACTGGAAGTTACACACGCTACCGCAGAAGAGGATACTGCTCTTGCCAGGAGCACAACGGTTATGATGCTTACGGTAATTTTCCTTGCGTTGGGATTTTCTGTATTCATTGGCATTTTCATTGCCCGCCTGATTGTTGGCTCGATTAAAGAAGCCCAGGAAAGCGTCAGCTCTATTGCAAGAGGAGATTTAGGCCGGCGAAATAACAAAGTTTCGGGAGACGAGTTAGGTGCGATGATAAAATCTCTTAATGAAATGGGAGAAAGTTTAACCGATATTATTGGAAAGGTATTGTCACACACGGAAAATGTATCCAGCGCGTCCCAGCAACTGAGTTCAACCGCCCAGAGCATGAGTCAGGGGGCTACCGAGCAGGCAGCCAGCGTGGAAGAAACCAGCGCGGCAATAGAAGAAATGACCGCAAGTATCAAGCAAAATGCAGAAAACGCAAAAGTTACCCAGAATATTGCCAGTAAAACATCGGTGGATGCCGCGGCAGGCGGTAAGGCTGTGCAGGAAACTGTCGGCGCAATGAATCAAATTGCCGAAAAAATCAGCATGGTGGAAGATATTGCGTATAACACTAATTTATTGGCTCTGAATGCGGCAATTGAAGCGGCGCGCGCTGGAGAACATGGAAAAGGTTTTGCCGTGGTTGCCTCGGAAGTCCGAAAACTGGCTGAAAGAAGTCAGGTTGCCGCCAAGGAAATTAGTGAATTGGCGATAAGCAGCGTTAATATTGCAGATCGAGCCGGTGAAATGCTTCGGTCGATTGTTCCGAGCACGCAAAAAACTTCGGATCTGGTGGAAGAGATTTCCGCAGCCTCAGATCAGCAGTCCACGGGGGTGGGACAGATAAATCAGTCCATGACACAGCTTGATATTATTACCAATCAAAATGCCTCGGGAGCAGAAGAGCTTGCCGCTACTGCAGAAGAATTAACAAGTTCTGTAGAGTCGCTGCGTGACTTGCTCAGTTTTTTCAAAATCGAAGGTCTTGAAAAAATCAAACAGCAAATGAAGGAAAGCGGCACTCGCCACGAAGAAACAATTCATACGAGTACTGTGCAAAAACAACATTTTCACCCCACCAATGGCGGAATTCCTGTAAATGGCGGTCATCATAAAACCGGGCTCCAGGCAGAAGCAAAACCGGACATTAAAACGATAGCCATTCAGCAAATATCTGCTTCAGCAGGTCTTCATAAATCCAACGGGAACGGGAATGGAGGCCTTTCCAATCCTGCTGGTAATGGCAAGAAAATGGCTACGACGAAAAATAAAGGCGATTTCGAAAAATTTTAATTGCTAAGGCGCCTAAATATTTGGTTTAAACTAATTTAAAGCGAGTAACTATGAATATAATTGATTATCATTTGTACCTTCTTTTTGTGGCACAACAACAGTTTTTTGGAATAAACATAAAAAACATTAAAAAACTGTATCGTCTCGACAATCGCAATGAAGGGGAAGGTTTTTTTTTGGAAGGTTTCAGCAACATGCGTATTGGCGATTTTGAAGTTATAAATATAGAAAAAACGTTATTTTCTTCCTGGAATTCGCAATTAAATAAAAATCCGTGGAATCATTTTGAAATCGTGATTCCAACTTTAATTGAATTGGTTTCAGCAACAAACGAGATTACAGCAAAATCTACCGGTATTATTGTAGATTTCGTGGTCGGTCTGCATCAGATTCCCCCCGACGAATTTAATACATGTAGCGATGAGGATCACAACCAACTTTTTACATTTAACCAGAATTTTATTGTAGCGCAAAGCTCATTTCCGCTGACTAACCGCGCCAGTCAGTTAATTGAGACACCGGTTTTTATAATTCATACCGAAAATCTCATAGCAGACGGGGTAAAATTAAATTAAAGCTGTTTTTAAAAACTCAAGTATAGTGTGCCTGACAGAATTCAAGAGCTTGGGCATGAACTGGCGTTCATGCCCAAGCTCCAGCCCCTCAGAGGATTCGAATGCTCCCAAACTCGCGCAGGTAAATTGCAGAAAGGTTCGCTTTTCCCCGAAATTTTCATCCCACAATGGAGAATTTCTGTAAATTTTATACTCAATGACATAAA
>JAOUFE010000053.1 GCA_029858425.1 Spirochaetia bacterium
GAATTTCATTATTTTCATTTTCTTTTTTATTACTGTTAGTCATGTTATTCTCCTGTTTGGCGCTCTATTGATTTTATTTTAATCTAAATCTAAGAATATTACGTCTTTATTTATTGTAAAGCATTTTTTTTGATTTATTTTTATTTTTTTTAAATTTTTGTACGCGCTAATTTGAATGATTCTAACTGAAGTTTGGGTGAACGCGCAAGCTCATTAACATTCCAGTTCCGGGAGCGATTTCCTGGTTCTCGGAGAAACCAGTTTTTTCAAAACCGATATTCGCAAACGCCAATATGCTATAACCGGAATTTCAAATCTTATATTGAAAGAAGCCGCCGCCAAAACTCTAACAATAAATCCGGAAGAACTTTATCAGTATTCCATAAGCGTCTGGATCAACGGTACTTTGTATGATCTGGAAATTGAAGAAAAAGATCCTTCCGGAGAATTCAGCCGAAACAACATCACCGTCAATGGCGAGGCAGAGATCTTGAGCTATGCCGCTTCGAAGCTGGGAAACTTAAAGATCCTTAACCCGCCGCAAACGTTGGTAGATAAAGCCAGAGAAACGCCGGGGTTGTGTGAAATGATTTTTTATCAAAAGGACATTTGAACGTCCTCATTTATAGATGAGAATGTGATATAAAGAACCTGAAATCGACCTATGTTTAATGTGGCACATAGAATTGTTGACATCTCAGATATAATGTTGTTATTGAATTATTTAGAAACAATGAGGTAAATGTATGATACCAGACAAAAATTCCGTAATTTCATTGATAAAAAAAAATCTGAATGAGCTGACAAAGAAATACGCGATAACACGCATCGGCATATTCGGTTCCCTTGCGCGAGAGCAAGCGACCGAAGAGAGCGACATTGATATCGTGGTCGAAATGGAACCTGACCTTTTTAAGCGGGCATCCTTAAAATCAGAACTTGAGATCATTCTGGGTACAAAAGTCGATGTCATTCGGTATTCCCAAAGAATGAATCCGCATCTAAAACAGAGGATTGACCGAGAGGTTTTATATGTACGATAAAGGCCTTGTTATTCAACTGATTGAACAAATTGAAGAAGCCTGAGTACAGAAGCTGGCAAACAGACAACTTTTCGATCCATTAGAATTTTGAAAGATGGTAAAAAGATATTTTATGATCGTAAATTTGGATTGAGGTTGGAGATATGATAAATTTTAACTGACAAGAATTTATTAACCAAAAGAGGTAAATATGAAACACGCAGTAAATATAGCAGGAGATCTGAGCGATGACGGTAAAACTATCACTCTTGAACATCCCATAAAAGATATATCGGCAGGTAAGGTGAAACTGGTTGTTATTCAAGATGATGAAGAGGTCAGTGAAGAAGAGTGGCTTTCGGCAATTGCAAAAAGCGATCTCTACGATGACCTGAAGCATCCGGAAGAAGATATTTATACAGTAAATGATGGGAAACCTTATTATGAATTTAATGAACGACCCCTGGATCAGCGGAATACTCTACGATCTGGAAGTCGAAGAAAACATCCCGCTAGGGAAACGCCAGGTTTATGCGAAATGATTTTTTTACAAAAGGACATTTGAATGTCCTCATTTGGGGCTACAGGTGTGGTATGAAAAAGTTGAAGTCGACCAGATAATGATGAATCAAGAGATATTGTTTTGTGAAATAAAATAAATAATTTGGAGAAAAAAATGATAAAAAGCGAACAGGATAAACAAAAATCAATATGGGATGAATTTACCAATCTATACTCACTCAGTAAAACTCTGCGGTTTGAGTTGAAGCCGGTGGGAGCTGACGGAAAGCGACTTTCACCGGAAAAAGCATCCGATCTGCTTGGAAAAATCATTGAACAGGATAAAAAGATCAAAACAGCTTATACAGCTTTAAAACCTGTAATGGACAGAATACACGAGAGTATCATTAATGGTAGTCTTACTGCAGATGCGGCTAAGAAAATTGAATATACCGATTACTTTAAAGAATATTTAAAAGGGAAGGAAAAGAGTTTAGACGAGCTTGAAAATTCCCTTAGAAAGCAAATTGGAGCTACCTTTGAAACGACAGCCAATGCCTTCGCGGAGAAAGCCAATATCCAAAACGAGGAATTAGAAAAGCTAAGATCCAATTCAAATGACAGACAGAGAAAAAAAACGGAAAAGGACGAAGAAACATCCAAGCCAATTCTTAAATCCAAAAATAGTAAACCTGCAGGTATCGAATACCTGACTCAGGCCGGAATTTTAAAATACATAGAAAATAATATCAGTGATCTTGTATCAGCTGAACAAGTTCCTGAATTTATTAACAAAAAAGAACTTATTGATGCAAAGGGTAAAAAATCCACCGAAACATCCGGGTATCTTGCAGATTTCAAAGGTTTTTTTACATATTTTTCTGGCTATAATCAGAACCGAGAGAACTATTATGAATCAGATAAAGAAGCCAGTACGGCCGTTGCTACCCGGATTGTCCATGAAAATCTACCCAAATTCTGTGATAATATCATTCAGTTTTCCATTGGGAAAACCTATAAAACCAGAAATTCTTCTGGTGTTGCAGAGGTGACCATTTCAAGAAAAGAGGAATATTTGAATGCCCTTGATTATCTGAAAAACAATGGTCGCACCACACAAATTAAAGATGCAGAGACAAATAAGTATATTGAGGCACTGCCTATTAGTGAAGACTGGTTTACCATTCATAAATTCTCTGAATGTCTTTCACAATTCGGTATAGAGAAACATAACAAAGTAATCGGTCATTATAATCTATTGATCAATCTTTACAATCAAGCCAGAAAAAATGAACCGGAATTTCGAAAACTGCCACCATTTAAAACACTCTATAAACAGATTGGTTGCGGTAAAAAGAAGACCCTATTCACTGAATTAAAATATGATACTGAAGCACAGCAGAGAGATGCCAACGATAAATCAGAAGATGTTCTCAATCTTGAGGGTACCTTAAAACTGATCAGTGATGCGGGGGTTCGATATTTTACAAAGGATTCAGATTCAAAGGATAGAGTAACAGTACATACATTTCTTGAATGGTTAGAACAGAATGATGGCTGGACTGGCATTTACTGGTCGAAAGCAGCAATCGATAAAATCTCCAATAGATATCTCGCTAACTGGCACGAAATAAAAGACCGGATTCAGGAAACTTTAGAAGGTACAAATAAAGAGCTGAAAGAAAAACTCAAATCAGTAGCTTCTTACGATAAAAAGCGTGAAGAGCAGCTAAAGATTAATGATGCGGTTGAATTATCCGGCCTCTTTGAAATTCTGAATCAATCAGGTGAAATCAGGTTAAAGGATTTTTTCAAAGAATCTGTTTTCGAAGAAAGCTCTGCTATAATTGATGAAAATATAAGTCCTGCTGAAAATTTAATTAATCTGATCTGCGCTGATATTGAAGGTTTTGCTCTGAAATTTTTGGAGCAATCACCAAGTATACTAGCGATATCTGACTATAAAAATGAAAATAATATATTAACAATAAAAGAATGGCTCGATACAGCCAAGTCGTTGCTATGGCTGATAAAAGATTTCGAAGTGAGAGAGTCCAAAGTTAAGGGAAACCAGGTCAATCCAGAGTTGGCCAATATGCTGGTAGCTTTGCTGCATAGCAGCGATGCTGACTGGTTTGGATGGTATGATTTAGTTAGAAATTATCTAACTAAAAAGCCTCAAGACGATGTAAAAAAGAATAAACTTAAGCTGAACTTTGAAAATGGGAGCCTTTTAAATGGCTTCGTTGATAGTTTCTCTGACAGTGACAATGCCACACAGTATGGTGGGTACATATTCCGGAAATCAAAATCTTCTTCTGACAATATAAATTATGATTACTACCTAGGCATAAGCAAGAATAGTAAGTTATTCAGATGCCATCTCCAAAATAAAATAAAGGGAAATGATAAAAGTAATTTTGAAAGATTGGAATATTATCAGGCCAAAAGCACAACATACTTTGATGATAATTACAGCGCAAATAAAGCATCTTTGATTGAAAAAATAGAAATGTTAATCAGCAAAATCACAAAGGGAAAGCCAGACTTAGCTGAGGAGGCCAAAAAAATAATTAAAAAAAATAAATATGGAGAAATAACGCCCACTTCACTACTTGATAAAATCCAGAAATCCAAAAATAAAGAATTTCAATCTATTCTAACGGATCAACCTTTGATAGCCATTTTAAGCAAAAGTATTGAAGAATTAAAATTAAATACTGAAAACTTCATTTCAAGGGCACCGCAGCTACAAGATATAATAAACACAGATTATAACGGGATAGACGGCTTAAAAAGAATAATCGGTGATTTCCAGAAAATAGCCAGGGAAAATAAAATTTATAATTATTTTGCAGTTAGTAAGGCCGAATTTAATGCTGCAATACAAGATACAGAGAAACCTTTGTATTTATTTAAAATAAATAATAAAGATTTGAACAATAACGAAACTCACCAACGTAAAATAAATCATAAAGGGATCGAAAATCTTCATACACTTTATTTCAGAGCATTGATGAGGGAGGCCGGATCGATCGGAACTATTGATTTGGGGAAAGGGGAATTGTTCCTCAGAGAAAAAGCTATAGAAAACAAAGTGATTCATTATGCAAATCAACCCATTTTTCGAAGAAGTGATGGAAAAACTGAAAGCCGTTTTTCTCACGATATTATTAAAGATAAACGTTTTACTGAAGAAAAATTTCTCCTTCATTTGTCGGCGACTTTGAATTTTAATCCAACTAAAAAAAATGTGACAGAAAAGGTGAATGATCATTTTAGCGAATCGCCTGACATCCGGTTTTTGGGCATTGACCGGGGCGAAAAACATTTAATCTATTATTCCCTGGTAGACTTCAATGGAAAAATTATTGAACAAAATCATCTTGATGTAATCAATAAAAAAGACTATTTGCAGGCAATCACCGAAGCTGCGAAAACACGGAAAGAAAAGCAATTGAACTGGCAACAGAAAGGGAATATATCAAATCTTAAGGATGGATATATTTCTCTGGTAGTCCATGAAATAATGCAGAGGTTAAAGGATAAAGATGATTTGAAACCTACATTTATAGTCCTTGAAGATTTGAATACTGGATTCAAAAGAAGCAGACAGAAATTTGAACAGCAAGTATATCAGAAATTCGAGCTTGCATTGGCAAAAAAACTGAATTATCTTGTTTATAAAAATGCTCCTTCAGGAGAAATCGGTTCCGTAGAAAAAGCCCTGCAGCTGACTCCGCCAGTCACGAACTATCAAGATATCGAAAATCGGAAACAGATTGGCATCATGCTGTATACCCGGGCCAATTACACTTCTGTGACAGATCCCGTCACTGGCTGGCGAAAAAGCATTTATTTAAAAAAAGGCAGTGAAGAATCCATCCGGGAACAGATTTTTTCTGTGTTTGACGAAATCGCATGTAACTCTGAAGGCGATTACTATTTGCAATATACGGATAAAAACTCAGGGCGGGAGATTACATTATGGTCCGGCAACGGCGGCAAAGCTTTAGAAAGATATCGTTCTGTTCGTGGCAAAGATAAGAATGAATACCATATAGAATCTTATAATATAAAGGAAATTTTGGATACAATCTTCAAAGATTATGATAAAAATGAATCAATTTTACAGCAGATGAAGGATCAAAAAGAACTAAAAAAAGTAGATAAAGAAAAAAACTCCTGGGAATCACTCCGATTTGTTATTGATCTTATTCAGCAAATAAGAAATTCAGGGGATCCGGAAAAAGGGCAAAAAGATAATTTTTTATTATCACCTGTTCGAGATATAAATGGAAATCATTTTGATTCACGAATCTATGAAAATGTGGAAAACCCGTCTTTGCCCAAAGATGCTGATGCAAATGGGGCTTATAACATTGCCCGTAAAGGTATCATCATGTATGAGCACATTAAACAGTGGGTCAAGGACGGAAAAACGGAAAAAGATCTGAACCTTTATGTATCAGATTCAGAATGGGACTTGTGGGTTTCTGATAGAAAAAAATGGCAGGCAGAACTGAAATACCTTGCTTCTAAAAAAGCCAAAGAAAGTTACGGTGAATCTCGGCTACAGTTACCAAAACAGACTGGCAAAACTATGCTCAACAAAAAGAGGTCGTAGAAGCGCAAATAAAAAAGTTGTAGAATGGGAGATTTTGGGCCTGGATAATATTATGGAAGACTACCTTCAAATTGCAAATCTTAATGATTTCATTTTCTGTCCCCGGTCGATATATTTTCATAATCTGTTTGGGTCTACTTCAACAAGGTTATATCACAGGGCAGCCCAGATGGAAGGGAATGCCAGTAAAATATACTTTAAAGCCTATTTTGAAGATATCGGCTGGAACTCCCGAAAACCAAGAGCTAAAATCGATGAGCTGAATTCGTTGCTCGATATTGGTTATACATTTCTTTTCAATTTTATTGAATCAAATTTGAAAATATATGGCTTTGATGTTTATAACGGTTTTTATCATCGATTTTTTTATCAGAGAAAATCGCTGGTCTGCGATCTTGTCGAACCATTTCGATGTCTGGTAGATAAAGCAGTTCGGGATGCCTTTCATTTAAAAAAATTTAATAAAGAAGACTTTATTCAAAAAAACCATCAATATATTTTAAGAATTAACAAGAATAAAAAATATACAGAAGTATTGTTTAAAGATATTCTCGAGAACAGAGACGAGATTTTTTTGTTTATCAGAGATTATTACCGATTTATCATGAAAGAGAAATCGCTTGAGCAGTTTCCTGTTTTTGCAGTAAAAAAACAATGTTAATAGTAAGTTATGATATATCAGACGATAAAATACGAACTAAATTTTCTAAATTTTTACGCATGTATGGTAGAAGATTGCAATTTTCGGTTTATGAGATAGAAAACTCAGAGCGAATATTACAGAATGTGCATTTGGAGATAAAAAACAATTTCGAGAAATTGTTTACTGAAGCTGATAGCGTATTTATCTTTGATTTAAAAAATAATCGCGTAAAACGATATGGGTACGCGCTTCATGAAGAATCTAATTTTATTATTTTTTAAAAAACTCTTGCAAACCTGAGTCTATATGTTTTTTTTCAACCAAATGTTGCTTGAAAGCATGCAAATATTGGAAATTAAGCCAGTTTTAAAGCGATTTGGGTGCCTTTTTAACCGGATTTCCTGCTTTTTGACAACAAAACGGGTTTAAGAGACCCAAAAAATTTCTACTATTGTAGATGTGACTATGTTTTCGTTTTCTGCGGGTTGTTTAAGAGACCCAAAAAATTTCTACTATTGTAGATATCTACAAGTTGAACTTTATGGCCTGAGTTTAAGAGACCCAAAAAATTTCTACTATTGTAGATGTTCTATGTGTTCTTGAAGAACAGTGAGTTTAAGAGACCCAAAAAATTTCTACTATTGTAGATGATTGTCTTGGTGGACGGAGAGTAAAGTTTAAGAGACCCAAAAAATTTCTACTATTGTAGATCGTACCGAACGCGCGGCATTACAAATGTTTAAGAGACCCAAAAAATTTCTACTATTGTAGATTAAACAGTACCTCCCGGCAGTAAATCGTTTAAGAGACCCAAAAAATTTCTACTATTGTAGATCGGTATTCGCTTCGTAATCTTCGTCAGTTTAAGAGACCCAAAAAATTTCTACTATTGTAGATTTGACCATATGCCGAAAATACTTCGGGATGGTTTAAGAGACCCAAAAAATTTCTACTATTGTAGATGCTTACAACGTAAGGGATAGCGGTTTGTGTTTAAGAGACCCAAAAAATTTCTACTATTGTAGATGAATATCCGGTTTAATCGCGTTTGGATTGTTTAAGAGACCCAAAAAATTTCTACTATTGTAGATAGGAAGTTAAACCAATTAATAAAAAAAGTTTAAGAGACCCAAAAAATTTCTACTATTGTAGATATCGTATCTATGCTTCAGGAATTCCGGTTGTTTAAGAGACCCAAAAAATTTCTACTATTGTAGATAAAGTTCTTTTATGCCCTCATGAATTGGTTTAAGAGACCCAAAAAATTTCTACTATTGTAACCCATACTTTTCATTAGAAACCAGTTGACAACTCGCGGTTGTTTGAGATATTTCATCAAGATTTACGATAAACCCGTCGCCCCCTGAATCCGCCTGGGTGTGGACGCCGCATCATAAGTAGATTATTATTGAACAAAAGGAGTATATATGGAAAATATATTGGAGCGAATTACTATGGAACCGGGAAAGCGAAGCGGCAAACCATGTGTTCGCGGTCTCAGGATTACTGTCAGCGATGTTCTGGGATGGCTGTCCCAAGGTATGACTCACGATGAAATTATCGAAGAACATCCCGATCTTGTAGATAAGGATATTCTGGCCTGCCTTGCCTTCTCTGCGGAAAAGGAAAAATCCAGAACATTTCTTGTGAGATAAAATGTTAATTCTGGACGAAAATATTTCCCATAAAATCGTAATACCATTAAGCAATATTTTTCCTGGATTAACGCACATAAAGCATCATAATCTTGTATCTTCTCCGGATAACGTTGTTTGGGAATTCGCCAGACAACATAATCTGTGCATTGTTTCATTCGACAACGATTTTGAAGCGATATTTTTACGCAATGGATTTCCGCCAAAGATTTTACGAATAACCAAAGGAAATATTACCCCTGCTGAACTGATTTCTCTTTTAGTAGAATCTGAGAAAGAGATTAAAGAATTCATCAGCAATGACAGTACAGGATATATGGAGATAATATAATGGTCTTTGCCGAGAATGATATTTTACCCGTTCGCGTCATGGGTCTTCACTCTCTGACTTACTGCGAGAGACTTTACTATCTCGAAGAAGTCGAAAATATTTTGATCGCCGACGAGCGCGTTTACGCCGGTAGAAATTTTCACGAAGAAATCCGGGTAGATAATGAAGATATTGGAAGAGTCGAAACTTTTGAATATACCAGCGAGAAACTGGGCTTAACCGGAAAAGCCGACCGGCTACAAAAACGTGACGGTATCTGGATTCCTTATGAACACAAGATCGGGCGGTCAAAAACATCTGGTAAAGAAAAAGAGGCATGGGAGTCTGATGCCATTCAGGTAACGGCCTATGCTTTGCTCATTGAAGAAGCCAGCGGCAGAATTATTGAAGAGGGGCGTGTTAAATATCGCCGGGACAATGTTCTTGTTAAATTACAACTCACAGATCAGTTACGGCAAAAAACTCTGGCCACCATTGAGCGGGCAAAAAGAATCCGGTCAGAAGTTCACAGGCCGCCCGTTACTGAAAATGCCAATCTCTGTGTGCGTTGCTCTCTGGCTCCGGTATGCCTGCCAGAAGAAAATCGTTCCCTTGAAATGGATGATTACGAAGCGGGTCGTTTGTTTGTTCCGCATCGCGAAAAAGAGACCATACATATCACGGGCTATAAAACCAGGGTGGGCAAAAAATTCCTGTTCACTGGTTTTCCAGCGGCGGTAGTTATATTGGCGGCCTGAATTCTAACGCAGGAACTCCTCAAAGAAAAATACGGCAATATGAAGCTCTGACAGATGGTAAAATTCGTTTTTCAGGCCATCATCGCAGTAGGTCTCGACCCTGATTTTGGGTTTTTCCATACACCACGAAGCAGCGCCAGCCCTCTCGTACTTGATTTAATGGAATTATTTAGAACCCCGGTTTGCGATATGCCTCTGGTTGGCAGCGTAAACCGGATGAGCTGGGATATTAAAGAAGACTTTGAAGTTACAACCGAAAAAGTATGGCTTTCTGAAAGCGGCAGAAAAAAAGCGATTACCATCTATGAAACAAGACTGAACGACACATGGAAACATCCGGTGATGGGTTATTCTTTAACCTATTATCGAATGATAGAAATGGAGGCGCGGTTTTTGGAAAAAGAATGGAGCGATCAGGCTGGTTTGTTTGCGAGGGCGAGGTTGCGATGAAAACATTCTGGATTGTTTCGTATGACATTTCTGATCCGCGAAGACTGCGAAAAGTAGCAAAGTTTCTGGAAGGCTTTGGTTACCGATTGCAAGAAAGTGTTTTCCGGGTTTTTGTAAACGACCGCGATCTGGAAAGAATGAAATGGGAAATCACTAAAAAAATCACAGAAGCAGATAAAGTTATGTATTTGCGGTTTTGCAACTCATGTGCAAGAAATATTGAAAAAATGAACCCTTCTGTAAAAACCGGTCATGACTCTGAAAATTTCAAAATAATTTAATGCCAAATCAAGTATTTTATCAAGCACCCCGGTTTGTTAGTGACATAATGATATGAATAAGCCATATTTTAGATTTCCAGAGGCCTCAAAAAGCTTTCAATTTAGATGCTTGATTAAAAATTTATACATTGCTCTGGAAAAGAAAATTGACCGTTTGCAAGGCATTGTAAAAATGGGATGTTTCAATCTTGGATGCCGCAAGGCGTTGAGCACGATGAAGAGTCTAAAGGTAGATGGTTGCATAACTATAATGTTTCAATCTTGGATGCCGCAAGGCGTTGAGCACAAATGTGGGTTTACTGGCAAAACAACAAGTTATGGGAAGTTATGACCTTAAAGGAATATATTTTTATATCATTGCCTCTCTTAAAAAAAGAGTGGAAGCTTCCATCAATACGACAATTTTAATGTATGAAAAACCATGAATGGATGATCTATGAATAGATAAAATCGTCGAAACTTATAAAATACCAATTAATGCAGAAAAATTTTACTTTGACCGGTAATTATAAAAAAGGGGAGAAATGGGCTCTTCGCTCCCGGCAGCCCCGTACAAGATACGAGGCTGCAAACTTCCTTTTCTCCCCTCGCGCGCACTCGGTTGCGCGCTACCCCTTTTAAATATTTAAAACCAGGTAAAAAAAATCAAGACCAAAGGATATCCCGTTTAACGAGATCGTCCCCTGTTTCCAGGTATATTCAGGGAGAAAGAAAAAAGTCATGGGTTGTGGTGGTACAACTCCACATAAAATACTCCTGGGGCTGATAATTGGCCGCTGAAACACGGACAAGGGCGTTTGGTCCGCAATATCCATTAAAAACGACAAAATTATCTACGGAATAATCATATCTACCATCAGATCCGGTTGTTATAACATATAGCTTATTTCCCATTCCCACTTTCTGGGCATCGGCCTCTTCCATCGACACCGTAACGCCCCCAAGCGGAGTTCTCGTCAGACTATCGTAAACCGTACCCTCAAAACGAGTGGTAACATTTCCACAATTTGCAACGGTAAAAACCAGCAGAAAAACAGTATATTTTATCCACACAAACCACCCTGTTGCCCTTTTCTGATTTGCACAGCAAATTTTATTGCTTCCTTTAACCTTTATTAATAGCGGGGCGTCAGTCCGTGCATCCAACAAAAACTGCAGGGGCGTTGGTTAACCTTCTGTTCCCCTTCCCTATATTATTGAACCGTGTGTGTTTATAAATCGCATATTTATTATGATATCTACCGATGAGTTGAAAGCGAAAAAAATCCTTCCCTATAATCCTGAAAGAATTTTACTGCGCTTGAAAGAGCCCGGTAGAAGCCTGTATCGAACAGAAAAACTATCCGGTTCCGTGCGTTTTTTTGTCGAAAACACAATATGACTATTCAGGCTATGGTAACTATGAGACCTTTTCATTAGATCATCTTTAATGATCGCCCACCGATTGCATTTGCGTTTTGAATTTGCTCTACTCATATTAAATAATTTGCAAATTGAGTTGACATTGCACTAAACTTTAATAGTTTCTTGGAATGAGTATTCGAACAAAAATTATATTAATATTTTCCATTACCAGCGCCCTTATTGTAGGAAGTTCCGCCGCCGTTTCATACACTCTCCTCAGAAACTCCCTGATCTCCGAAATGAAAGGCAGAATCATGAATATTGCCCGCCTCGGAGTTTCCACCCTTGATTTAAATTCATATGAAAACCTGACCAGGTTGGTAAAAGAAGATTTGACAGAAAAAGAGGTCGACTCCATTGAAAATTCAGATACTTATCAAGTAATCTATCAACAATTAAACGCAATACGCGACATTGAACCCGATCTCATCCGGTATGTATACACGCTGATGCCTGGTCAAAAACCGGGATTCAGCAGGTTCGTGGTGGATGCCGATGTACTTTCCCTCGTTGAAGAAGAAAAAAAATCAAATGAAAAAAGTGAAGAGATCTCTCACTTTGGCCAGGAGTACGACATTTCAGATCCAGAGGAGATGTTCTTTCTAAGAAAAGCTCTTTATGAAAAAAAGGGGTTAACCGAAGAAAATCTGGTTTATGATGAAGAGTACAACCTGAATGCGATTTCCGCATATATGCCGATTTACTCCGCAGACGGTAAAACATACCTCGGTATTCTTGGCCTTGATATGAGTGACAAGAATATTCAAGCGTCCCTGAAACAGGCCACCCTCTACTCCATTGCCATTATAATCATCAGTATCATTATTGCTTTTATTGCATCCATGGTATCGGGCTCTTTTATTACCAGGGGAATTATCCAGTTAACCGCAGTTTGCAAATCGTTTGCAGAAAAAAACTTCAGTATGCGATCCAACATTCGCTCAAAAGATGAAATTGGCCAGCTTAGCAACAGCTTCAATGGAATGGCTCAAACGATTGAAGACTACGCCTCCTATCTTGAGAGATTATTAAAGGCATACGACCACTTTGTTCCTCATACTTTCCTGAAACTTTTAGGTAAAGAAAGCATTATTGATGTAAAACTCGGAGACCAGGTCCAAAGCGAAATGAGCGTTCTTTTTTCAGATATACGCTCCTTTACCTCCCTGTCGGAAAGCATGTCCCCCAAAGAAAACTTTAACTTTATCAATGCCTACCTGAAAAGAGTGGGTCCACTAATCAGAGATAACAAGGGAATTATTGATAAATATATAGGAGATGCCGTAATGGCTCTTTTCCCCACAACCGCAGATGATGCAATAAAAACTGCCATCCAGATGCAGCGTAAAGTGGTTGAGTATAACGAAGAGAGAGCCAGAGCCGGTTACCGCCCCATCAATATCGGTATCGGAATCCATACAGGAAACCTCATGCTTGGAACGGTCGGCGAATCAGAAAGAATGGATAGTACTGTTATCTCAGATGCGGTAAATCTGGCATCGCGAATCGAAGGGGTTACCAAAATATACAATCTGAGGATTATTGTCAGCGAGATGACCATTAAAAAGCTGAAAAACCCTGAACTCTTTTATTTTCGGCTCATTGACAAAATTAATGTAAAAGGAAAAGTTGAATCCATTTCCATATATGAGATATACAACGTAGATACGCCCGAAATTGTTGCCAACAAAGAAACTTTAAAACCCGATTATAACGAAGCTCTCCAACTCTACTTTTCATCAAAATTCAAAGAGTCCCTGGAAAAATTACAAAAAATCAATGCGCGCTCCCTCGAAGACCCTATCGTGAAACTCTATATAGAAAGATGCCAGACCAATATACAAAATGGTGTCGATTCGAACTGGAGCGGTACGACCACAATGAATACAAAATAAAAATTGAAACAGATACTTAAACATAAATATATAAGAAATTGCTCACTACTGGAGCCTGCTGAACCCATAATCTCTCAGGTGTAAAGCCTGTTTTTGGTGGTGGCAAAACAACAAGTTATGGAAAGTTATGACCTTAAAGGAATATATTGTATTCTGGGCGCCATTTTGTTTTCAAAAGATGAAGCTGAAAAATCTGTTTCTACTCTGAGCGGCGGCGAGTTAGCCCGCTTAAATCTCGGTAAAATAATCTCTGAAAAACCAAACGTGCTTTTGCCTGATGAACCGACAAACCATTTGGATATGGAAAGTATTTCCTCGCTCGAAGATGCGTTACAAAATTTCAAGGGTACTGTCATCATTGTCAGTCACGATAAAAGTTTCGTATCAAAAATTGCTCAAAGTATTTTTGAAATTTCTGAAGATGGGTTAAGAAAGTTTCAGGGCGATTATGATGAATTTCTTGAAAATTTTGGTACAGACTACCTCAATCGTTTTATTGTGAAAAAACAAAAACCAGATAAAACGGAAAAAAATCAGCCGAAACCTCCGGGAAAGGTGGAAATCAATATGAGTTGCGGAAAGAAAAAAAGAGCATGCGCAACAAACTACAGACTTCGACCAAAAAAATTGAAGCGAATATTCAAGCGTACGAAAAACAACTGGAAGAGATCGAAACGATTTTTACAACTGCTGAAATCTTTGATAAAAAAACCCAGGCTGAAATTTCGGTTCTTCAAAAAGAAAAAGAAAATCACCGTAGATTATTAGATGAGTCCATCGCAGAATGGGAGCGCCAACATGCGCAACTCGAAGCATTAAACAAAGAATTGGAATAAGAGAATATCGGGACCTCATTCGAGATCCCGATATAATTTAAAAGTTATTTGGATTCAAATATTTTTCTTCCGTTTAGCGGCTGTGTTGGACGCGCGTTGGTGAAAGGGAAACTCGAAACCTGTTGATCCGAAACCTGCATTGTGTTTTTCAATATATAAAACGAAACTCCCTCTGTACAAGGAGGAGTCGTTAATGAACCCGTAAAGTGGTAAAATGCCAGATTTTTGGGCAAAAGCTGCGATGCATCGATTTCAATATCTTTTACCTGTTCTTTGTTTTCTTCTTTTGGAAGATTTTCCCAGATCGTTTTTACAAGCAAATTTTCTTGCCCTTTATCGAGCAATACCCCAATCACAGCCAATTTTCCATCAGCACTTTTATGGACAAAATGGGCAACCATTGCCTTCCGTTCGCCGTTTATACGCTCTTCGCTGGGTCGGTGAAAATGAAATTGAAGAAGATCATATTTCTTGTTGTCAATTGTAATAGAGCTTCCGGCATCATAGTTTACCTGAATCGTATGACCGTTGTTCAGAATTTTAAGCTTGCTTTTGTTATAGCTGATTTTAATTGCTGACTTTATATCCGTAAAGGGACCTTTAATATCAATCGGCGACTGACTTTTCCCCACTCCACAAGTATTAAAAAATTCACCCCAATGATCAGGCCCTGTTGTCCCTTCATAAGCCCAATGCGGCGCATGGCGAGCATGCCCCTTTTCTTCTTCTGCCCAGATTGATTGAACGACAAATGCCGCCATAAATCCCATAGTGACAAGTACTCTAAAAAATAATTTTCTTAAATCCATTTTATTCTCCTTAAGAATTGTATCCCGCATCAGTATTCTTATCTGTTTTAAATTTAGAATTCAACTTGCAAAAAAAAGAACACAACCCTGACGTCAATCTTTTTCCTTAAATATATAAGAAATTGCTCACCACTGGAGCCTGCTGAACCCATAATCTCTCAGGTGTAAAGCCTGTTTTTGGTGGTGGCAAAACAACAAGTTATGGAAAGTTATGACCTTAAAGGAATATATTTTTTGTAACCGGCGCGTTATTGACCTTTCTCGTCGCTCTGGTCACACTCTGGATCGGCCATCGTTTTTTACACATTCCCATGAACCTGCTTATCGGGGTTCTCGCCGGCTTGTTTACCCAGCCGGCCGTTCTTGGCTATGCCGCCGAGCAAACGAAAAACGACCTGCCCAAGATCGGCTACGCCTCGGTTTACCCCGTCGCCACGATTGTAAAAATTATTCTCGTACAGTTATTACTATCGTTTTAGTTTATTTTAAATAAAGCTTTACTTGCCATATACCGGTTAAATGTGCATAATCGTAAATGATCGAGTTAAACTCAGAGAACATAAAAACGACAGGCAATAAAGTCATTCAAGTCATGACCACGATCGGATGGGTACTCTTTGGCCTGTCAGTTGTATTGATTCCCTTATGGATTGTTTTTTTTGTATACCTTATCTTTTTCGCAATGGTTTTTGCCGGATTTTATTTCCTCAGGGAATATGTAACCAGATCCATTGCGCGAAAAAAATAATTTACGGTAAATTCGTATTTAATACATAAGAAATTGCTCACTACTGGAGCCTGCTGAACCCGTAATCGCTCAGGTGTAAAGCCTGTTTTTGGTGGTGACAAAACAACAAGTAATGGGGAGTTATGACCTTAAAGGAATATATTTAAAATTCAAAGTCTCCATTAGTGTTTTTATCCTTAAATACGTTATGCGATATCGAAAAGATAATTTTTACACACTCCGGGTAGGCGGTGTTACCGTCAGGGAACTCGACGTCTACATGGCAACTAACTGGAAGCGGATATCCGAAGAGATACGCTTGAAGACCTGCAAGCCTTCTCCG
>JAOUFE010000054.1 GCA_029858425.1 Spirochaetia bacterium
CCAGTCCGGTTACAGTAACTCCCACAGTATACGTGATTAAAACACAGTTTACGCTGATGCTTGCAACATTGGCAGCTGCCACGGTTCCGGCTCCATAGTCAACGCTGCAAAATTGCGACGGCGACGACGGTTGGGTTGCCACGGTAACCGCATAGCTGTTTCCCGTATTTTTAGGTATGGTAAATGAAAAGGCGCCATCGCCGGTTCTGCTCAGGTTATTACCGCCATTGTTTTGCAATACAAGTCCTGTACCCACAAGCCCGTTAACAACGCCGCCAATGGTGTAGGTGGGCAAAGAACTACAGGTTATGGTAATATTGGTAACATTAGCCCCGGCAAGTGTACCGGGATTGCCGCCCACGCTACAGGTTGAGGTGGCTGGCATACTTGCAATGATTACATTGTACGTTGATCCATCATCTTGCAATGGAAAAGTAAAACTGCCGTTTGCTCCCAAAGTAATCGGGTTCGCGTTGTTATTTAACAAGCTAATACTGTCGCCGCCGTTCATTCCGCTAACAGCGCCGCCAACGGTGTACTGTGTGGTTGCACAATTGACCACAACTCCGGCGACATTGGCTGAACTAATGCTTCCTGCTCCGCCTGTAACCGAACAGGTTTGATTGGGAGTGGTGGGTTGTGTCAGCACGGTTACGCTATAAGCCGCCGCATTTAACAATGTGGTTGCAAATGTAAAGGCTCCGTTGGCATTTACGGTGAGGTTGTCCCCAAAGTTGTTTTGCAATACGACGTTATTGCCCGTTGCCAGCCCCGAAACAGCCCCGCCCACGCTGTACTTGGGAATGGTACTGCAATTGATGGTAACATTGCTGATGCTTGATCCGCTGATGGTTCCGCTGGAGGCTCCGGTTGTGCAGGTTTTACCTGTGGGCGCGGTCAAAAAGGTTACGGCATATGCCTGCCCGTCGGTTATTTTAGCCGGAACTGTGTTAAACGTAAAGTTGTCGATTCCTGTTCCGCCTCCGTTGATCGTAATATTATTTGCGCCGTTTAATTGAAGGGTAATGCTGTCAGCCGGGCCTGGTACCGGGCCTGCCAGACCTGTAATTTGACCGGCAATGCTGTATTGTACTGTGAGGCAACTAACAGAAATTGAAGTTATATTTGCAGAAGCCATGGTTCCAGATCCGCCGCTTACGGTACATTGCTGGTTTACCGAAGCCGGTTGCGATGGCTGTTGCGTAACAGCCACACTATATCCAGCGCCGGTTTGCAACGTGGCGCCAAAAGTAAAGGAAAATGGCGTCGAAGGCGAACTGGGCGTACCGTTTAAGATAAGCGTATCGGTACCGTTATTTTTTATAACAATTGTTCCTGTGGCCGCTAACCCGGTTACCGTACCGCCAATCGAATATGTGGGTATTACCGAGCAGCTTACGCTTACATTGTTTACCAAAACGCCGTTAATGGTTCCGGTATTTGTACCCGGCGTACAGGTTTTTCCCGCCGGGGCGCTGAAAATAGTAATATTATAGGACGTAAGATCATTTTGAGGAGCAAATGTAAAAGCATCGGTACCGCTGCCGCCGCCAATTACTGCAATGTTGCCCGCGCCGTTATTTTGCAATACTACCTGTTCAGATGCCGCCAGACCCGTCACATTTCCGCTGACGGTGTATGAATTTAACGTACATGTAATGGAAATACTTGTAATATTTCCGCTGACCGTGCCTGCCGCATTTAGAATTGTACAAACTTCCCCTGGATTGGTTGGCTGATTTAATATGGTTACCGAATAAGTTTGCAAATCATACATGGCCGTTGTAAAAACAAAATTCCCATTTGTAGCAATGGTCAAATTATCTCCGCCGTTATTTTGAAGCATAATTCCCGTTCTGGGAGGCATTGCCCCCAAACTCAGGCCAGAAATAGTTCCGCCAATGGTTCGTCCAGCAAGGCCGCTGCAAATCAGGGAGATATTGGTTATATTGGAACCACTTAAATTGCCAACATTGCTGCCAAGCGTACAGCTTGTACCGGCAGTTTGCGCAGATATAGCGACGTTATAAATTGTCCCGTCGCTCTGCGCGGGAAATGTAAACGACGTTGAAGCTGAAGTAAGGTTAATTGCGTTCGCCCCGTTATTGGTAATAGTAACTGATCCTCCGCCGGGAATACCCGATACAGTTCCCCCAACCGTAAACGTATTGGTTACGCAGCTTACTGTAATATTTGTAACCGCCCCTGAAATGGTTCCGCTGCCATTGGCAAGAGTACAAACCTGGGAAGGATAGGTCGGGTTTTGGAATACGGTTGCATTATACGCTGTTCCCGAAACATAGGATGTTGAAAATGTAAAAACTCCGTTAGAGGTTAAAAAAAGATAATCAATTCCGTTTTTTAAAACAACAGTTCCGCCGTTTATACCAGACAGCGCACCGCTAACAGTATAACTTCCTGGATAGCTGCACACTACGCCTACATTGGTAACAGCCATTCCAGATAGAGTGCCTGTGGCATTATTTACCGAGCAGTTTGCACCACCGGATACTGATAAAATAGTCACATTGTATGTGGTGCCGTCGGTTTGCGACGGAAAAATAAAACTGGGACTTGATCCGGTTGCCGATTGATTGCCTGCTCCATTGTTTTGGATGACTATCGTATCGCCCGCATTTAAGCCGGTAACGGTACCAGCAATGGTAAAAGAAGCTGTGGTACATGTTAAATTAATATTTGTTATATTGGTTGATGCTATGATTCCATTATTGTTCGTTGAATCAAAAGTACATACCTGGGTTGGCAAGGAAGGTTGTTGTGCAATGCTAATAGCGTAATTGGAATTTGAGGCGAGCGTGGTAGAAAAAGAATAAACTGCGCCGTTTACAGCAAGATTTTCAGCGCCGTTTAAATTGAGAACAAGACTGCTTCCAGTCAGGCCTGCAATATTACCTCCGATGGAATATTTTACTGTTCCGCAGGTAACCAGAATTGTATTGATATTTACCGTGTTTACTGTGCCAACATTACCGCCCACGCTGCAAGATGAACTCAATGGCTGAGACAATATTGTGATCGAGAATGATTCGCCATGGGACATTTTTGTGAAAAAAACAAAAGAATCATTTCCGGAGCCGGTACCAGTTATTGTGACGTTATCGCTTCCGTTGTTCTGCAAAACCACCGATTCACCGGTGCTTAAACCTTGAACAACGCCCCCAACTGTATATTGAGAGTTGGATAGGCCAGGATCGTTTATACTTATGCCAACATTGCATTTATAAAAGACAGTCAAACTTAAAAAAAATAAAAAAACCGGAAATTTTTTAGCGTTTTGGTTCATTTCCACTTTACCTATCCTTTTTTGTGATACTTTTTCGGATAGAGCCCCTATAAACCTTAAATATATATTTAAACAGCATTATGTGTCAACAAAAAAATTGATTATTGTCTCTTTCTTCAGGAATAATTCGATCCTGGGAATGAACTTGAAATTCAGTCCATTGATTTAAACAGGCGCAGTTTTGGGGCGCTCCGCGCCCCAAAACTGCGCATTTTAATACATTTTGATCTGATTATTGAGGCTCATGCCCAAACTTCTTCCAATTCAATAGAATGGTGTTTGGCAGTATGTAAGGCAGATGTGTTTTGGTCAAACAGAAGAGGGCATATGGAAAAAATAATACACGAAACCTATTTAAGTCAAAACAGGGATTTAGCCAATGCAAAGGTTAAAGACGCGATTCTCGAAGCAATAAATTTATTAGATCAGGGGAAAATCAGGGTTGCCAGGTTAGATGAAGACGGCTGGAAAGTGAATGTGTGGGTTAAAGAAGCGATATTGTTATATTTTGGAATTATGAATATGGAAACTATCCGCGCGGGAGATATGGAATACTGGGATAAAATTCCTTTAAAGAAGAACTTTGCAGAAAAAAAAATCCGGGTGGTGCCTCCCGCCGCTGCGCGTTTTGGATCGTATATTGCTCCGGGGGTGGTGCTAATGCCATCATATGTAAATATTGGCGCCTATGTTTCTTCAGGTACCATGGTTGACACCTGGGCAACAGTAGGCAGTTGTGCGCAGATTGGAAAAAATGTGCATCTTTCCGGCGGAGTTGGGATTGGCGGCGTATTGGAGCCACCGCAGGCCAACCCGGTAATTATTGAGGACAATGCATTTTTAGGCTCGCGTTGTGTGGTGGTTGAGGGCGTAAGAGTAGAAGAGGGCGCCGTGCTTGGCAGCGGAGTAATATTGACCGCTTCAACGAAAATTATAGACGTTACCAGAAAAGAACCGGTTATCATAAAAGGCAGGGTACCGAAAAATTCTGTTGTGATTCCGGGAACCATCCCGAAACAATTTGCCGCCGGAGAATATCAAATTCCAGCTGCGCTGATTATAGGTCAGCGAAAAGAATCGACCGATTTAAAGACAAGCCTGAATCAGGCTCTTAGAGATTTTGAGGTAAGCGTTTAAGTATGAAAATTAGAGCAAGAAGCACGAAATTCAAGGCAGCCTTTTTTGTTTTACTCATGGTTGTTGCGATAAATCAGGGATGCGATAAATTCAAAAAGGGAAAATCAGAATCTGATCGGGCCTTTCAGGTGTCGACTCTTGCAAGATTGAACTCTGCAGTTCCGGGGGTTCGGGAAGGCTCAGTCTTTTATCCAACCGGGCTGACTATTGTCGATAAATATATTTATGTAACAGACTCTTACAACCATGTCATTTACAAGGTTTCTTTGGATACCGGAGCTGCGGTTTTATATGGCGGAAGTCCTGGTGTATCAGGATTTTCCAACGGTTTGATCAAGTCTGCCTTGTTTTATCGTCCCTTTGGCATTTGCAATGACGGGAAAAATTTATATGTGGCCGACTCAGGGAATAATGTTGTAAGAAAAATTGTCCTGCTGACAGGAGAAGTTTCTACTTTTATTGGTAATCCGGGCGTCTCCGGGGGGTTAAACGGGGAGCCTGGAACTGCATTATTAAATCACCCCCAGGGCGTAGCTATTCACGGAGCCAATCTTTATATTGCAGATACCAGCGGCGCGACCATACGAAAAGCCGATATGATCACAAGAGATGTTAAAAATGCGGCTGGTCTGGCGGGAGTTGCCGGAAGAGACGACGGATCTGGCAAGATGGCCAGGTTCAATACTCCCCGGGGTGTCGCAGCAGACGAAAAAAACCTCTACATTGCAGATTCCATAAACGGCGCCATAAGAAAAGTGATCATTGAAAACGGAGAAGTGAGTACTCTTGCCGGAGTCCCATTTCATCCTGGTTCTACCGACGGAAAAGGTTCCTGGGCGGCGTTTAATAATCCGTCATCGGTTATTGTTGACGGCGATATTCTATATATCGCAGATACGGCCAATAGTACGATTAGAAAATTAATTATATCCACGGGGCAGGTAACTACCATTGCCGGTAATCCCATTGAAAACGGTTATAAAGATGATATCGGTGAGGATGCGCTTTTTAATACGCCGTCGGGAATCGTAATGGCTGGAACCAGACTTTATGTGGCAGACACGGCCAATCATGCTATTCGTTTACTGGAAATGCGCCCTTTAAACCAATAGTAGCGCAATTTGAACGGCGTTTAGTGCGGCTCCTTTTAATAGCTGATCGCCGCAGACAAAAAGGTTGATGGCTTTTTCTGGTAGAGATTCGTCTTTGCGAATGCGTCCAACAAGGCATTCGTATTTACCGCTGGCATCCAACGGCATCGGAAATGTATTATTTTGACGGTCATCTACAACCTGAACTCCCGGGAAATTAGCTAACAATGTTCTGCATTCTTCAACAGACGGCGCCATTTCAACAAATTCCAGGTTAATAGATTCGCTGTGAGCCCTGAAAACCGGAACTCTTACGCAGGTGGCGGTAATATTAATGGTTGAATCATGCAGAATTTTGCGGGTTTCTTTAAAGGTTTTCATTTCCTCTTCGTTGTAGCCGTTTTCAAGCATTTTGGAGTTATGCGAAAATAAATTAAAGGCATATGGATGGGGCATGATTTTTTGCTCAAATGGTTCATTGTTCAAGTGCGCCAAAGACGCTTTTCGCAACTCTTCCATGGCCTCCCATCCGGCGCCAGAGGCCGCCTGATATGTGGAAAGGACAATTCTCTTGACGCGGTATTTTTTATAGATCGGATACACCGCCATTAACATAATAATTGTCGAGCAATTGGGATTTGAAATAATTCCATGGTGATTATTGGCGTCTTCTGGGTTAATTTCAGGAATAACCAGCGGGACATCTGGTTCCATGCGAAAAGCCGAAGAATTGTCGATCATTACGCAACCAGACTCTTTTACAATGTCGGCATAATGGCGACTGATTGGGCTGCCAGCAGAAAAAAGGGCAATGTCGACATTTTTAAATGAATCATGGGAGGTTTCTTCAACAATGCAGTCCTCCCCGCGGAATTTCAGTTTTTTACCAGCGCTGCGTTTTGAAGCCAATAGTTTTAATTTGCTCACAGGAAAATTTAATTTTTCCATCACCTGGATAAATTCAATACCAACTGCACCGGTTGCGCCCACAATGGCCACAGATTTTTCACTCATGAACATGAGTGGAAAAAATGAAATACCACGTCAAGATGAATGCAGTAAATGCTGTGAATTTCAAATTCATACCTATGCCCAAGCTCTTTCTATAACTTGTTATTGTCCATAGAATATTGTCAACAAGGCTCTACTGTGGCTCCAATAAAATCTATTTCTGGATAAATGATTGTTGATTCAATGCCATTGTTCAAGAGAGAGCTTCTAAAATCAATATTCTTTAGTGTATTTTCCTTGCCCCAAAAGGATAATAATGTCGTTCCAGATCCGGAAAGATAGCAGCCAAGAGCGCCTTGATTTTGCCATAACGAAAATGTCTGGATCATTCCAGGTATTAAAGACGATCTCATTTGCTGATGCACCCGATCTTCAATTGCCAAAGAAAACAGATGCCTGTCTTCATCATCCCACGAACTTTTGCCAAGCAGGTGTACCATCAGAGCTGTTCTTGTACTTTGGAATGTGGTAACATTTAAAGAGTTATTTTCAGGAACAACTTTTCTGGCTTCCTTTGTCGAAAGCGTTATATGCGGAATAACGCCGGCGAGTCTGAGCGGCGCGTTTAAATTTAATTTTACGGCTTTGTATAACCCGGATTTTCCGTCCTTGATATTTAATACCCATCCCCCAAATAACGCCGGACCGACATTATCCGGATGCCCTTCCAGTTCTGTCGCCAAATGATAAATTTCCATTATGGAAAAAGCTTTTCCATGGGTTTTACGAATTACCTCATTTGCTGATAGTAGTCCGGCCACAATGGCGCTGGAGGAAGAGCCCAGACCGCGTGAAAGAGGTATTTCAAGAGAGATTTCCGCAAAAATATGAATGACATTCAATCCGGCTCGTTCAAAAAGGGTCTCATAACTTTTGATAAATAAATTGTCACTTGGATTCTCCAGATGTTCACGCGGGTCATATGCAGATGTTTTCAGTAATGCCTGACCTGACCTGACTTCAATGCGATGGGATTTGTCCACCGCAGAAGGTTGTACGATAAACTCATTTCGTATGTTTAGCGCCATTCCCCATATATCATATCCGGGGCCAATGTTGGCGCTGCTCGCCGGAACGCTTACTTTTATTTTCATGGGACATTATTCATATAAAAAACTCGTTTTCAAACAAAATAACAATAGAACTCTGCCGCTTGGGCGGGAACTCAAAATTCAGCCCATTCGAAATGATAATTTTGCTTTTTTTGCGAGCTTATGGCGTCCCTGTTGCAGGAAGAGATTTACATTCTACATGAATATTGAGATTGCGTATCTCCAACGGAAAATATTAAATGAAAATAATTGGTAGAATATTAAAGTACGGAATAAAATACAAAGGAAGATTTATTTTAGGACTCATAATGTCCTTTCTGGTCTCCATTTTTAGCAGTATAACGATGGTCTCGTTAAAACCAATTTTTGACGTGTATGGCCAGGGGAACAACAAACCATTTCAGTTACACTTGACTACTGATGACTGGGAGTTACTAATAGATGGAGGGAGAACAATAGAAGTAAAAAAGTTGATTTATTTTTCGGATTTCTATCGATCCAAAACAGAATGGTATGAAAACCACAGGAAGGAATCGCGAACATTTTCTCTCAATGAAAAAATTCGCTATATAATTGCTGTCGGCAAGTTACGGGTAGACCTGATAACCATTGCCTATGATCCGTTCCGCCTTATTGTATTGATTGCTCTGGGTGTATTACCGATATATTTTTTGAAATTATTATGTACCATTGGAACTGTGTACTTTCTTTCTTCTACAGGTTTGATGATGGTAGCTGATTTGCGAACAGATCTGTATAATAAACTGATTGATCTTCCCCTGAGCCATTTTATAGCTGAGAAAAGCGGGGTCTGGATGAGCCGCGTCATTAACGATGCTGTGTTAATTTCTGATGTTATGGTCAATGATCTCCGTGTATCCATAAATAATTTTTTTATTATCATTACGCACATCCTGCTTCTGGCTATTCTAAGCTATAAATTACTGGTTATTTCCATGATCGGAGTTCCTTTAATGTTATGGCCCGTGAACTATTTTGCCCGGAAAATAAAGTCCATTACCCGAAACGAGCAGTCTCGACTTGCCGATCTAAACGGGATATTGCAGGAGATGATTGCCGGCATCCGCGTCATCCGCGCCTTTGGTATGGAAAAATATGAAAAAAATCGTTTTAAACAAATGAATGAAAATTTAGCGCATGAAGGATTTCGTTACAGATTAAATAATACGATTGGCCCATCCATTGTAGAGTTTACGTCTTCTATAATCGTGTCCAGTTTGCTGATTTATGGCGGATCGCAAATTGTTGACGGCCATATGACATCGGGAAGTTTTTTTACATTTTTATTTACTTTAATGGTGATTCTAAGCCCTGTAAAACAATTTGCAACATGGTATAATTTAATGAACAGAATGACGGTCGCGGGTCAAAGAATATTCGAATTAATTGATGAAAAGATTCTTATCATCGATCCCGAACAACCGAAGGAAATAAAAAAATTAGAGGATTCCATAAAGTTTAAGAATGTTTCCTTCCGTTACGAATCTGGCGACCGGGATGTGTTGAGCAATATTAACTTAACTCTTCCCGTAGGTTCTACGATAGCCCTTGTTGGTCATTCAGGCGCAGGAAAATCCACCTTTGCCGACTTATTGGCAAGATTTCAGGATTGTACCAGAGGGGAGATATTTTTTGACGGAATCGACATTCGGGATATCGCGTTGCACAGCTTGCGACAAAAAATTGGCATTGTTACACAGGAGGTTTTTTTATTTAACTCAAGTATTCAAGACAATATTGCCTATGGCATGCAAGACATGGAGATTGAAAAAATCAAAAAAGCTGCCCAAATGGCCTATGCCCATGATTTTATTATGGAACTGCCTCAGCAATATGATACTGTTATTGGTGAACGGGGATTTATGCTTTCAGGTGGACAAAGGCAACGAATTTCTATTGCGAGGGCTTTATTGAAAAATCCGGAAATATTAATTTTTGACGAGGCCACCTCTGCCCTGGATACCAACTCGGAAAGACTGGTTCAAAAGGCAATCAAAAGGCTGATTAAAAACAGAACAACTTTTGTAATTGCGCATCGTTTATCGACGATTTATGAATCTGATATCATTCTTGTTTTTAAAGAAGGCAAGATTATAGAAAAGGGTTCTCACACATCTCTCTTAAAAAAATCCGGAGAATACAAAAAACTTTACGATATGCAGTTTCAGAAATCTTGAAAAGTCCTTCATTAATACTGATTGTGCCGTAGTCATTTTGTTCCTGTGGCATTTTTTAATTTTCTGGCTGTTTCAAGGATTTCTTTTTCATACAAAGATCCCGCCAGCTCATCTTGAACCTCAATTGCATATTTTTGCATTTTTACCAGATCAGCAGCCGGGAATTTTATTAATTCAATCCCATTCTTTTCAAAAATTTCAAGGGCTTTTTTATTTTCCTGGCGCAAGGAAAGGATAAGCTCGCGGGAATATTTTTTTGTTACATTGAGGATAATTTCCTGAAGTTCGATCGGCAATTTGCTGAATTTTGCCTTGTTGAACAACGTGGCGCCTGTTGAACAGGATAATTTTACATCGTAAATGTAGTGCACTTCTCCATACCATTGTAATCCAATAGCAGCCATGGGTGGTGCATATACTGCGGATAATCCGCCCGTTTGCAACTGAGGCAACACGGACTCAAATCCAAGAAAAACAGGAACAAAACCATATTTTTGAAACATGGACTTTACGATAAGATCCCCGGATGGAGCCCAGATTTTCAAACCTTTCATATCCAGGAACTGATTCATTCTGGCAATGCTCATCAGGTAAACAAATCCGCCTTCTCCCCAGGCTCCCAGAATAACCCCTTGTTTCTCAAACTGTGATGAATAATAATCGTTCAGTTCATATATTACCCGGTCTACCTCCGAATAGTTGTCAAAAAACATGGGCAATTCCAGCAGCCTGACCGAAGGCAAAATTTCCCCAAGCCCCATTCCCGAAAATGCGGCCATATCGATTAAGCCCGCCTTGAGCTTTTTCGCCATGGTTTTTTCATCTCCGGCAATTCCCCCATAGTACGCTTTTATTGCGATTCGGCCGCCGGATCTCTTTTCAATTTCATTCTTAATGAGTTCTGAGTATTTATGCCACAGGCTGCCCTGTGGAGCCATTGCAGCATATTTAAGGGTGAATTCGGCTGCATGGTTCGTACCTGGGGCAATAAAAATAATGGCAAATATTACAACAGCAATAACTTGTATTTTCTTCATGGGGAACATTGTAAGTATAGCATACTGAAACAATCATTTTTTATGTCTAAAAATGCTTGTCAGGCGAAGCATAAGACACAAGCTGACATTAACTGGGAAAAATATATGGCAAGAGATGATGGACATAATTCAATAATCGGCGAGGGATCTATATTTGAAGGTCAGTTTTTTATTGCAGGCAGCATTCGTATTGACGGTAAATTTGAAGGTGAAATCAAAACGGATGATACGCTTGTCGTTGGAGAAACCGGAAAGGTAAAGACAAATATTCATGCAAACAACGTTATGCTGGCGGGAACATTAATAGGCGATATACATGCTCGAAATGAAGTCCGGCTGGCAGAATCAGGCAAGATGCTGGGCGATATCAATGCGCCTGTTGTACATCTTTCCAAAGGCGTGGTTATGAAGGGAAGTATCAATATAAATGCCGGTAATAAAAAGGACATTCAAAAATTAGTTGAAGAATCTTATGGGAATTCGCTGACTAAAGAGCCGGAGAGACAGGATCGAAAAGATTAAAAAAGATAAAATAAGACCAGAAAATTTAAATTTGAGACTAATTTTGTCGAAAATAATGTGTAAAGGGTGATTGAAATGGAATGGAGAAAAAAAGCCACAAGGGAAACGGACGGAAACAAAAATTCCTTTGAAAAGAAAAAAAAACCTTTAACAAGTTTTTTTTATAATGGAATTTATTCTCATTATCGCAAGAATGGCACATTAAAGGTCAATAAATGGTCACTATACTCAGTACAAGAAATATATAGTTATTTAAAAAATAATGCAGTTTTAATCTTCAGTATTGTTCCGATTGTACTTGCCTTGATTCTTCTCGTCTCATTAAAGGACAAACAAGGCAATCAAGACGCACAACGCACACCGGGCGTAGGGGGAATAGGAGATTTATATGATTCCAAAAATCACGATTATGTAAAAAATGAAGAAGATGAAGCCAAAAAAGACAAATTATTGGGCATAGATAGTGCGCCTCCATTGGAAAAAACGGATGCCAGAGACGTGGCTCTGCATAAACGTGTTTATAAAGTAAAAGAAGGAGATAATTTAAGTTCTATTTCTAAAAAATTTAATGTATCCCTTGAAGCTATTGCGGGTTCTTCAGATATCCGCATGGTGGATAGTCTTCAGGTTGGCCAAACTCTGCATATTCCAAATAAAGAAGGCTTTTTTTATTCTATAAAAAAAGGAGAACGGCTCGCAAGTATTATCAGCCGGTATAATGTAACCTATGAAAAGTTTTCCCAGGAGAACCCCACTCTTGCCAGCGATTTACTGGAGGCCGGGGATGAGGTGTTTTTACCAGACGCCAAGCCGGACAACTTGATTCGTTCATGGCTGATTCCCGTATCAAGTCATATTATTACCAGCTATTATGGATGGAGAAATTATCCTGTTCGATCCTTCCACAAGGGTCTTGATTTACAGGCATATTATGCGCCCGTTAGAGCTGCAAAAAACGGAAGAGTCACATATGCCGGATGGCTCGGTGGTTACGGAAATGTTATCGTTGTTGCTCATGAGCAAGGTTACAAATCACTCTATGGACACCTGAGTGAAATATATGTAAGACCTGGCGCCCAGGTCATGCAGGGAACCATTATTGGAAAATCTGGAAATACCGGATATTCGACAGGACCTCATCTGCACTTTGAAGTCAGTCATTATGGTGTTACGGTGAATCCAGGTACAATATTGACCGGCTTGAGAAATTATAATCGATCCTGATATGATATAATGAGTGATTTTTTTCTCCACAAGATTCATTCACAATTCAGCTCGAACATTATTTCCGGATCTAACAGGCCTTATTTAATCGCAGAAATTGGTTTAAATCATAATAAAAACATGGATCTGGCTCAAAAGATGATCCAGACTGCTGCAGAATGCGGTGCCAATGCTGTTAAATTTCAATCGTATACTACAGATATGTTCATAAACAGTCAGGTTCAGGGCGCTCAAGGATTATACTCTATTTTCAAGAAATTTGAGCTAAATTATGTAGAACATGGCGTACTAAAGGATGAAGCAAAAAAAGCAGGCATCGATTTTATTTCGACGCCTCTTACTGTGGATTGGGTAGAAAACCTGTATGAATTAAAGATCCCTTTTTTTAAAATTGCATCTGGCGATATAAATAACTATATGCTGCTTAAAGAAGTGGCTAAAAAGAAAGTTCCTGTGATTGTTTCAACAGGGAATTCCAGTATCCTGGAAATCGAAAGTAATGCTTCTTTTTTCAGACTCTTTGGGAAAAAGGATATCATTTTTTTGCATTGCATTTCTGAATACCCGGCAAGTCCTCATATTCTGAATCTAAGTACGATACCATATTTAAGAAATAAACTGGATGCGCTAACCGGTTTTTCTGACCATTCCAGAGAAAGTGACGCTGCATTTGCTGCAGTTATTCTCGGGGGAGTTGTTGTAGAGAAGCATTTTACTCTTGATAAAAATCTTCCTGGACCGGATCATTCGATAAGCGCTAATCCTGAAGAATTAAGGGAAGTCAGACGGAAGATGGATATTGCTTATGAAATGAGAGGAGAACCAAGAGTTGACCCCTATTCCGAGGAGAAAGGTTCCAACGTACTTGGTAAACGCAGCATTTACAATATCAATGGAAAAATTTTGGCTATGCGTCCGAGGAAACAAGGATTGCCAAAAGACAGCGATTATCTGGATATGATTTAAAGGTTTTTCTCAAAATTTAACATGTTCGATTTTCAAAAATATTATATAAGAATTACCTTATTTTATATTTTCATTATGATTTTATCTGGTATTTTGCTGGATTTTGCAAGAGTCTATCCTTTTTTTAACGCAAATGTTCCAAATCTTTATCCTGTTTTGAAATTAATCCACTATAATATATTTTTATATGGTCTATTGCTCAACATTCTCCCTGGAATATTTGTTTTTTTCGCTGAACCAGAAACAAAAATATTTTTTTGGGGCAAGAATATTACTGCATATTGTTTCTGGTTATACCCGATTTCAATAACCCTGGGTATTTTGGGAAATATTTTTGGTTACTGGCAACCAACAGAATATCTTGAATTTGAATGGTTAGCTGATATTTTTATTGCATGCCTGCTGGCATTATATTTTAAATCAACTCTCCGATTTTTCAGACAAAACGTTTTACGACAATATGTCTGGATTTTTTATATATTAATCCCGCTCATGGTATTTTCTATTTTCTTTGTTTTACTAAATTTCAGAAGACCAACAGGACTTTTGTCATCTTCAGACCTAATATCTCCTTACGCGCATAATATATTGAGCATCGCGTTCCATAGCTTTATTGTATACTATTTCATTGCAATCGTTGGTTTTGGAATAGCCTATTTAATTCTTATCCCGATTCTGGAAATTGATAATGATTTGCTTTTTAGCATAAAAATTCAATGGAAAATGCAGACTATATTTTTTATAATACTTCTTTATTATCAACTAAAGTTCCATATTTACCAAATTGAAACCACAGGGTTAAATATTGGTATTTTTCTGATTTTCGCATCATTGTTTATCGGTATTCGCAACCTGAACTTTTTAAAATCCATTCTGAAGAATCAGAATACAAGGCTTATCTCATTAATAGTCATGTTTTTGCAAATATATATTCTCGGAAGTATGTTGTCAGGGTTGCCAACGTTTCGAGGGTTATTATCCGGAACATCATGGGAAAATGGACAAAGACATTTATTGGTGACTGGTTTTTTTCTGCCCGCTTTTATTTTATTCCTTCAAAAAATGAATTCAGATCTACTGCATTTAAATCAGATTTTGGAGTTCTGGTGGGCGGGGGTATTAGTCCTTGTGGCAAGCGCCTGGGTTTTCGGTGTTATAGAGGCTGGATTTATCGGTAAAATGGATGAATACGGTTTTTTGGAATATCCCGCTTTCTCAGAAATTTCCAAAATTCTTAACCCATATTATATAATACGATCCATTGTGTTTTGTATCATGTTTATCATCGCCGCGATCTCGGTGCATAATATTAGAAAGAAACGCATATTATGATAAAAGATTGCCATCTGTTAAAGATCATGGGCGCCCCAAAACTGCGCTAATTTAAATCATTCTGACTAAATTTTGAGTTCATGCCCAGGCATAGGTATGAATTTGAAATCAGCGATTCTCGGTGTATATTTTTATAGCTGGATAAACTTAATTTCGCTGGTACAGGAATTGGCTTTTTTTACTTATTTCACGGCAAAATATGCTATCAGGCATCGTTGAATTCAAAAAACAGCGGTATTTTGGGTTTTATCAGGTTAAAAAACAAAAGTTCAATTATCAGGGCATAGCTCAGGCAGGGTCTTTGTTACGTGTGCCGATAATACTCGCGGGCTTTTGGAGGATCAAATACATAAAAAATAAACTGGGACCAATCCGCATATACTTGCATGCGCATGAAGGCGCGCAAGTTGTTGAAGAACTCTAATCGGGTTCCGATCTTTAGTCGGGCCTTTTGATAAGTTATTTCGGTAAGCTGAAAAATTTCGTGCAAGCAAAAAGCGAGCAAGTTAAGGACAAAGAAATTGTTGGATAAATTATTTTTTCCATGACCGAAATTATGCTCAATATGGTAACCTTGATTTTTGAGGGTATTAAAAGTTTCGTTTTCGATTTTCCAACGCGCTCTGCCGCCCCTTACCAAGTCCTGGACATTGTCCCTGCCCACGACAATATTTGTGACCCAACTATTTTTAAAGGTTATCTTGTCTAATTTCTGATTGAATAATTCGTACTCAAAATAATTCACTATCTGTGTACTTTGATTTCCGTTTAATTTCACTCCGTTGGTCCAGCGATAAATATGTAAATTTCCTTGGTCATCCGAAACTTCCAATTCCCGGACATTATCCAGTTTATCCCGATTTTCGATCATTTTATACATGATTTTGTGGTCATCAGGCTTTGCCACAAGGATAAATGACATCTTTTGTTGGATTAATGCCTCAATAAAGGGTTGTTTGGAATACAGTCCGTCGCCTGTAACAATAATTTTCATTTTGGGGTGGTTTTTTCTAATCTTCTGAATTACCCTTTTGGCCGCATTGATTTCGCAGTCTTGCTTCTCATGACCATCGGAGTTTTGAATCGGCTCGGGAGCCAATGGAATCACCTGCCGCATTTTCGGATGAACAAGAACCGGCTGAAGTATCTGATGATGATAACGGGTTTTCCCTGTTTTACTTTCTTTTTTCAGACAACATGGGCAACTAATTTCTTCAGAGGTAAAGTACTCAGATCCATCAAGGGCAATTAAATATCCATCCATAAAATTATAATTTTTTAGATGTTGACCCCTCTGCAAAAGTTTTAAAAAAACTGGAAATATTT
>JAOUFE010000055.1 GCA_029858425.1 Spirochaetia bacterium
CACCTTTACCGAATTTCGAATATAGTTTATTCCCGGGGCGACCTGTTGCGAATAAGGGTATTGCCCCGATGTAGTATAGGCATCCACAATCCATTTTAGCTGGCCGTTTACAATAACGATGTAAGGATCATTATCGTATTTTAAAAACGGCGCAATTTTACCAATGATTTGCCGGATATTTCTATTGTACAATATTTTTGTATCTTTTGTAAAATATTCGGAGATAAGAATTTTTATGCTTTTGTGTTCCATGGCATATAACAGACGCTTCCATATTGAACCAATTGCAACGCCGCCTTTGCCGGAATAGCGCGTCAGCTTGTTGTCTTCGCCGAGCGGGTAATCAAATTCGTCCATCCCGGTTCCGGTAAAAATGTAGTCGTCGGTTTTTTCGCCATAATATATTCCGGGGCGAGTTACGGCAAGATCGGGTACGGTAACGGGCGGAATATCCTTGATGATTAACTCGGGCAAGCCTTCCCGCGTCACTCTGTCAACGGGGCTAGCCACAAGACCGTAACCATGCGTATAGCGAAGTCTTTGATTGACCCATGTTTGACCCTGTTCCGGCATCTGGTCATAGGCCAATTCGCGAACCGAAAGCATGAGTTGCCTGTAATTTCCGTTAACAATATAGCGGTCAACGTCCACGTCTTCAAAGGTATAGTAAAGACGAAGCTCCTGGAGTTGCCGGTATGTATTTAAAAGCGGACGCCAGTCCCAGAGACGAATATTTTGAAGCGTACCTTTATAGTTCACAAGATCTTTTTCATTCAATGTATTATCCAGCGGATAATCGGCCTTTGCGACATGATCGAGTCCGTAAGCCTTTCGGGTAAATTCAATACTTTTTACAATATACGGTTTTTCTTTTTCCAGTTCATTTGGATCAACAAGGAATTTCTGTTGAAAAACAGGAACGAGAACCAGAAAAAGAACTACCGAGCCAGATAGCCCCATTGCTCCCGCAACAAGTAGCCTTACGCGGTTTGCAAAAATGCAGTAAATAAGAACAGGCGCCGAAAGTAAAAATAATACGGCCATTACATTATAACCAAAGAGCCGTGTGTGAAGATCGGTATATCCGGCTCCGGTGGATACTCCGGTTGTGGAGTAGAGCATCCCGAACCTGAGAAACCAGAAATGAAAACCGGACAATAAAAACAGGATCGCCAGAAGCGTTCCAAGATGCAGTTTTACATTTCTGCTGAAATTCTCATACCAGCCCTTGACAAGTTGAATTGATCCCTTGAAAAAATAGACCACCCCGCTTGTAATTAGGGAAAGAAAAACAAGACTGAATAGAAGATTTTTTATATACGATATCAAGGGAAGCTTGAAAAAATAAAATCCGAGATCATAATCAAACACCGGATCTTTCATATGAAACGGCGTCGAGTTTTGAAACTTGAGGACATCGTCCCACATATCCGCCGAGGGCGCTGCCGAAACAAAAGCAAAAAAGGCGCTAACCAGAATGGCGACAATGTTAATAATTTTGTTAAAATCAATATATTTGAGCTGGTTGAAATTGATTTGAAACGCCCGGTTTTTTGTGGCTACCAGGGCAATTCTTAAATTTAAATAAATTACCCCAAAAAACAACGCAAATACCGCGATGGAGATAAACATTTTTGCATTGAAGATTTTCCAGTAGACCGGTTCTGCGTTTTCGCTTTGAAACCAGAAATATTCCGTAATGACATGATTAAACGATGAAAATATATAGAATATTAAAAAAATTACCGAACCAATAATGTAGAGAGTTTTTTTGTTCATATACTCCACCGGGCAGACGCAGGATAAATTGGAAAGGAAAAAATTATGCACAGATATCAGAATGGGCTTGAACTCAAAATTCATGCTCCATCAAGAGGTAACTTTGCGTTTTTGACGCGCTCTGCACGCAAAAAACGCCTGTTTTTACCAATGAGGGGGTAGATTATTGAGTTCCGACCCAACTCATAAATCGAATCTTGGAAATAAATCCTGGGAAAATCAGGATTTACGGGATCCATATTGACAACACAAGTCCGGAAATATTTTTGTAGAAGATTCAAATATAAAAATATACTGATATTTGCAAAAGGATAGACCATGTTAGATTTTACAATTGCAAAAATGAAGCACCAGATGTGGAAGAGAAAATTGCATCATTACATTTTCGATAATTCGCCTATTGATGAAAAAGAGATGGTTTCTGAACGGGATTGCCAGCTTGGTAAATGGCTCTATGCAGAAGGGATGGAAAAGTATAAAAGCCTGCTCGAAATCAATACGCTCGAACGTGTGCATAAAAACTTGCATGCCCTGACGCACTCCATCGTTGATGATAAAAAAAACAACAAAATAGATGCAGCAAAGGCAGGCCTGGATGAGTTATCCGGTATCTCCGACGAAATTGTTGGATTGCTGGATACTCTCGAACTGAAAATCAAGAATAGCGAATTTTAGACTGTTTGCGCATTATGCGGATGCGCTCATGGCGCAATGGAGATTGCATAGCCTGACTTTTGTTTTGATGTATACATCGCCTGATCCGATTTTTTTACGAGGGTATCTGCATCCAGATTATTGTCTGTACTGCTTTCCGCCAGCCCAAAACTTGCAGAAATCCTGGAATCCAGGTTTTCTTTTTTCATAGCCGTAATCAGACGGTTGCAAAATTCTTCCGCATTTTTTATGTTGGTTTTCGGAAGTATAATGCAAAATTCGTCTCCCCCGTATCTGGCAAAAATATCCGATGGTCGTAAATTATCCCTGATGGTTCTGGATACCTGAGTTAATATTTTGTCTCCAGCCACATGACCGTCTGTATCATTGATGGATTTAAATTTGTCGAGGTCAAAATAAACCAGCACCAGAGATTCCCGGTTACGCTCATTTCTGGATAATTCCCGTTTTAGTTCCTCATAAAAACTTTTTTGATTCAATAAATCAGTTAGCGAATCCTTCCGGGCAAGCAATTGCAAATCTTTGGTTCTTTGGTTGATCGTCTCTTCCAGACTCTGGGTGTATAGCTCGAGATCATCATTACTTTGCCTAACGTCTTCCATTAGACTGTGGATATAGGTATCAAACACCAACTCCAGATCAAACAATATAATTTTTTGCAGCGATTCAACTTCACTATTACAGGCAGGACAGTTGACAAATTTGCTTTCTTTTTCGGGGTTTAATGTAATGAAATGCAGCAACAGTCTTTGCAAATTACGAATAGCCGATATATAAAGTTTTGGAGTAACCCCGATTCTTTTATGCACCATTCCAATTCTCAATCTGGACTGAACATAGTCTTCCAGATATCGTCCATCAAATATATCCAATATATATTTCCGCATATGTTTTTTTAGCCGCGCCAACGTCTCTGCATCTCCAATCAGGCGGCTTATCTCCGGAATTTCTACCTGGTTTTTATAAAAGTCCTCAACGATTGTTTCAATGTTTTCTGATATTAAAGGTTTGTATTTTAATAAATTCGCCGCATCCTTGTCGGTAAAACTCAGCAGTTCAAGGCGGCGTTTAATGTCCCGGTCGGTAATCCTAAGTTGTTCAAGCAATGTAGAGTCCGTTATATTCATTGGCATATTGTTTCCATTGGCAAAGATTATGATTTGTCTGATTTTTGAGCAGGTGTATTATTTTATTCCATTGTCAACCTTTATTTTTGACAGGATATCCAGTCTTTTTATAATCGCTTGTGTCCTGGTTTTCCAAATTGGGTTATTTCTCAAAAGTACTGATTTTTGCATTTATCCTTTACCCAAATTTCATATATTCTCAATATCGCGAAAAAGTAATCTGGCAGTCTCTGGACTGGAAAGTGATCCATACCGCGCATTTTGATATTCATTATCCTGCCGGATATGAGTTTCTTGGAAAAAAGGGCGTTGAAATTGCCGAAGCCGCCAATTTGTACATCAGCGAAAAACTCAGGCATGATCTTGGCGAAGTAATTCCGGTGTACCTGTACCCTTCGCCCGGACACTTTCAAATGACAAATATTATTCCTTCGGATATTGGAGAGGGAATCGGCGGACTGACCGAATCCGTGCACAAGCGCATTATTGTTCCCTACAGCGGAAGCTACGACGAGCTTCGCCACACCCTCACGCACGAAATTGTACACGCTTTCCAATACGATCTTATTCTGGGAAATGATGTCGGCGAGTTGGTCGGCGTATCTTCTTCCGCACCATCTGTTCCCATCTGGCTTATAGAAGGTATGGCTGAATACTATTCCATCGGCTGGGATTCCATGACCGACATGATCATGCGCGATGCCGTATTAACGAACACAATACCCTCGATTCAGGACATGACTGAATTTAGAATTATAACTCCGATTATCTTGTATAAAGGCGGCCAGAGCGTGCTTCAATATGTTGCCCTCGCCTACGGAGAAAACAAGGTTCCGGAACTGCTGAGAGATTGCCGCGATCAACGATCTTTACAAAACGCCATAAAAACGAATTTTGCCGTATCCCTTGAGGAATTTAACAAGGGCTGGCAGCTATGGTTAAAAAGACTATATTTTGACGATGTAAACAAAAAATCTTCTTTTGAAACCGCCCGCCAGGGAACTTCTCACCTTCAAGACAAAAGCTTGGTGAACATGTACCCGGCCATATCTCCAGACGGGAAGAAAATTGCATACATTAGCATTAGAAACTATGTTCCGGTAATTATCATGCGCGACGCGGAAAGTTTCAGCGAAAAAAATTACAATATTTCATCCGGCGGCAAACCGCCTGAAAAAGTCGTTTTAATATCGGGCGAAAGCGAAGAGTTTTACCAACTTCATCTTCTGGATAACAACATCAGTTTTTCTTCAGATTCGCGCAATATTTTTTTTGCCGCGCGAAGTTACGGCAAAGACGTGCTATACCTTTACGATTATTCAAACAAAAAGGTTGTGAAATCATGGGCGCCCGATGTCGACATGATACAATATCCAAATCTTTCCAATGACGGCAAAAAGGCGGTTTTTGTTGGCAGCCAAAAAGGGAAAAGCGATATTTATGTTTTAAACCTTGATAGCGGAAACCTCGATCGAATTACAGCCGATTACTTTGCCAAAAAAAGCCCGGCATTTTCCATCGACGATAAAACTGTTTATTATTCCGGGAACCAGAACGATGCCGGCAATATTGAAAATAGCGATTATGACATTTTTGCAGCATCTCTCCAAACCCGCGCCACGAAACGGCTGCTTGCGCTGAAAGGCAACCAGGAGAAACCCCGCGTTGTAAAATCCATGCCCGATACCATTTTTTTTATTTCCGATCACGATGAAAGATTCAATGCCTATATGTACGACATGACAAAATCCACCATAAAACCGGTAACAGATTCTTTTGGCGGAATTTTGTCCATTGAACCAGATGAAGCAGGAAAAGATTTTATACTGTCGGTTTATAATGAACAGGGTTATGATGTGGCCATATTAAATAAAAAGGATTTTGTAGACAAGAAACAGGAAATTCAGCATCCAAAAACAGAATTTATATTTCCAAATTTTCCCCTGAAAACGGGTTTTATCCAGGATTTAAAACCCGAACGCTATAAGCCAAAACTGTCGATGGATATGCTCTATTTTGGTCTCGAATATTCCGATTCTTATGGTTTTGGCGGTTTTGCTTTTCTTTCCATGACTGATTATATGGGCGATCACCGCTTGACCGGGATCTTTGACTTTGTTGCGGCGCAGTCTCAGTTTAACTTTAATCTGGATTACGCATTGTTAAAATACCGCACAAGCCTTCATGCGGGATTGTTCCGGGCAACCAGCTATTACAGTTTGATAAACTTTATGGATTTAGCCTCCATAAACAATATCATTTATGACCCAAATCAATTCACAGAATCCTTATACCGGATCGGAGGATACTTAAAGGCTGTTTATCCCTGGACCAATTTTTTAAGCACTACCGGCGGCCTTGCAATTTACAAATACCAGGAAACATTCCGGGGCATCGCGCCAAGGTTAAATATTGATACAAATGTTTTTGGCCTGTCTGCCGCCATGAATTTTAATAATGCGCTGTATTCCTTTGACGGCCCTCTTAAGGGAACTTATTTTGATATTTCGGATATGCAAACGCTGAATATTTCCGGTTCAGATTATGTCTATAATACCCTGACTGTCGATTACAGAAAATATTTTAATTTTTTTGACCGCTATGTATTCGCCGTACGCGCCATGGGGGGAGTCGTTTCCGGCCCCCAAAAAGCGTATTTCCCTTTTTTGCTGGGCGGCCCGTTTACGATGCGTGGTTATGATTTTTTATCCATGGAGGGAATATATACGGCGCTTGTAAATCTTGAGCTGCGATTTCCAATGATTGATTATATAGTATTTGGGTTTCCTGTACAATGGATCATTCGGGGATTTACCATGGTGGCTTTCATGGATATTGGAACGGCCTTTAGCGATATCAGCACATGGATGCTTTATGATAAAACAACCGGAACTTTACGGGACTTGAAAACCTCGTTTGGCCTTGGAATCCGGGTTTTGCTGGTTCCGGGAATAGCCCTGCGCTTTGACTGGGCAACTCCGTGGGATCTCAAAACTTCATTGCCTTTCGGACAATGGAAATTTAATTTTTCTCTTGGATACGAGTATTAAACTCCAGAAAGTTATTCCGGATCACCCTGATAAATATCCAGACTTTCGGGAACCATGTGGCATGCTTCACATCCTTCCATCATTCCATGTTTGGGTATAATGGAGGAATCGGCTGTTTTTGAAAGATGGCATACAACGCAGTTTTCCCGGTTTTCCTCTTGATGAGGTCGAAGAGGCGGCGCGACTTCCTCGCCTGTTTTTGCTATTTTTTCCGGGTGCGCCAACCGGAAAGTTTTAAATTTGTTTTTATGAAAAAGCCGCACATCGTTTTGAATGACATGACATTGCAGGCAGTTGACCCATGTAGGGTGCGGGGTTATTTTTGACAGGGCATTTTTCTGGTTCATTACCCTGGCTTCTCTTTCAAAAACAATTCCCTTACCGTGACAAGACAGACAATAACGGGTGCCGCTTTTGGTAATGAAGTGAGGAATTACCGGAGGGGCTCCTTCGTAGGCTCTTGATTTTGCGCGCTGGTTCACATAAGCTGCCCGGTCATTTTTTTGGGAACAAACCATGCCTGCCAGAAAAACAAATGAAAGAAGAAATATATTAATAAATAAAATTTTTTCCGCTTTGAATATTAATTTCAACATGTCTAACCCCTTTCCACCCTTACAGCGCACTTTTTATAATCGGGTTGTCTGGAAATCGGACAATGGGCATCCAGAGTCAGCTTGTTGATCAACAGGGACTCGTCAAAAAAAGGAACAAATACAAGACCTTTTTTAGGCCTGGCCCGGCCATTCACAAGCGCCGGGAGGGTCAAGGTTCCCCGGCGACTAACGAGTTTTACATCATCGCCATTTTTTATTTTCAAAGTTTTTGCATCTTGTTCATTTATTTCCACATAGGCATTGGGTACGGCTTTGTGGATTTGTTCCACTCGTCTTGTCATGGAACCCGTATGCCAGTGTTCCAGAACCCTCCCTGTGCAAAGCCAAAACGGATAATCTTTGTCGGGAATTTCGGGCGGCGCTTCAAATGGCCTCTCCCAGATAACGGCACGGTTCGCGATTTTTTTGTTTCCGTAAAAAGAAAATCCTTCTCCTTTGTGAACGTATGGATCAGAGCCTTCGCGGTAACGCCACAGGGTTTCTTTGCCGTTGACCACCGGCCATCGCATACCGCGTTCTTTTTGAAGACGTTTGTAGGGAGCAATATCTTTTCCCACGCCAATAGTAAATTTTCGATATTCTTCATAAAGTCCTTCGGCTTCTTCGGCGTCGGTTTTCCAGGGGAACAAGTTCCCGTAACCAAGTCGCCGCGCCAGTTCCATCGTGTACCAGGCATCTGGATGAGAATCTCCGGGAGGATCTACCATTTTATTCCACTGCTGGGTTCTTCTTTCGCTATTGCCAAAACATCCGGCGCGTTCTACCCACATGGAGGAAGGTAAAACCACATCAGCAATTTCGGTTGTTGGAGTTGGATAAACATCACAGACCACAATAAAGGGTTTATTTTTTTCAATGCCCTTGAGAAATTTGTCGCGATCAGGCAGGGTCACCATGGGATTGGTGGTCTGAATCATTATGGCTTTAATTTTACCGTCTTTTAATTTTCGAAACATGGCGATCGTATGAGCGCCGGGTTTGGCGGGAATCGTGCCGTTTTTTACGCCCCAAATTTTTTCGGTAAAAGCCCGGTCTTCTGCATTTTTTACATTTCTGCCTGCAGGCAGACCATGCGTCAAGGTTCCCACTTCGCGGACGGTTCCGCATGCGCTGGGTTGTCCGGTAAGCGAAAATGGACCGTTTCCGGGCTGTGAAATTTTTCCGGTCAAGAGATGCAGATTGTAAACAAGATTGTTGATCCAGGTTCCACGGGTATGCTGGTTCATGCCCATGCACCAAAGCGAGACTATTTTTTTGCCTGGATCGGCGTAATACGAGGCCAGCTTCTGAATTTGATCTGCGGCAACTCCGCTGATTTTCTGCGCATATTCCAGGGTATACATATCGAGAAATTCTTTATAATTTTCAAAGGAGCTTTTTTCGTCGGAGATTTCGGGTTCTTTAACGCCTTCCAGCCCAAAACCAATATTCACGGTTCCGCTTTTAAAGGCAACATGCTGCTGAATAAAATTTTCATCGGAATGATGGTTGTATACGATTTCACGAGCCAGGGCATTGGCAATGGCCAGATCGCTTTGCGGGTTAAACTCCAGAACCATATCGGCAGCATCCGAGGTTCGGGTACGCCGAACGGTGATGTCCACCAATTGAACGTTGGGGTTCAGCCGTTTGTGTTCCATAATGCGACTAAACAAAACCGGATGGGTTTCGGCCATATTGTTGCCCCAGAAGACAAAAACATCGGCATGATCAAAGTCATCGTAACATCCCATCGGTTCATCCTTGCCAAACGTTGTCAAAAAACCGGTAACCGCCGAAGCCATACACAGACGGGCATTGGCTTCAATGTTGTTGGTGCCAATTCCGCCCTTCATGAGTTTTAGAGCCGAATAACCATCCTGAATGGTCCATTGGCCTGAGCCATAATATGCAACCGAATCCGGGCCGTTAGCGGCAATATTTTCTTTAAATTTTGAGGCCACGATATTCAGGGCTTCTTCAAGCGGACTTTCCACAAGTTTGCCATTTTTTCGGATAAGGGCTTTCTGAAGACGGTCTTCGCCATAAAGAATTTCGCTTAAATGATACCCTTTGACGCACAAAAGGCCTTTGTTTACGGAGCTTTTTTGATCTCCTGCAATGGCAACAATTTTGCCGTCGCGAACGCCAACCATGGCGCTGCAACCTGCTCCGCAAAAACGACAGGGCGCTTTTTCCCATTTAATAGAGAGTTGCTCCAGAAGGGTTTCTTCTTTTGGTTTGCAACCGCTGAAAATAACGGGTCCAGCGAGGGCAACGGCCCAGGCTGTTCCGATTTTTTTTAAAAAATCCTTGCGATCCACTTTTCGATGAATCGCGTTTTCCAGAGGATTTTGCGATGATGAATCAACGTCTGTGCTGGAATGCAATTTTTTTTTCATATCATTTTTTCCGTTATAGAATGTTTTCATCGGCCGTCATTACCAGCGAAACTCCCCGAACATATCTTAATTTTTGAATTTTCTCCATAAGGTTATAATCATGCTGGCGGTTAGGCGAATCCGTAGCGACCACGAGAAACCCGTTGCCGGTTTCGGTGACTTCCGCGCCATTGAGGCCATTGATCCCGTTGCGAGCATTTGTTTCTTCATTTTTTGGGACTTCAACCAATAGTATGGAAACAGGCATAAAACAAAGATTCATCCAGCAGGTAGAAGCGCAAGTAAAAAGCAGTTTTCAGGGCAGTTTTCCGGTGAAGTAAAAAGCCGGGTGTGGAACTCAAAAAAACCGCAAAACCCCTCTTAAATGGCGCATGGGCAAGAATTCGAAATTCAGTCAGAATGTAGTAAAATGCGCGTTCATGCCCGTGTTCTTCATGCCCAAACTCAATGGAGAAATTCAATCATAAAATTTTATTCAAGAAAAGCTTGACTCAAGGAAAATAATATTAATAAAGGTGTATGGATATACAAACGCTGGAGCGCCAGGGACTTGATGAAAATAAAATCCGTGAGCTTTATTTATACAAAATTCCAAGCTTGAAAACATGCGACGACTGGGTCTCTGTCAAGGAGATCGGACGTATTGAATTTAAGGGAAAACACGCAAATTACATTGGAGCCCTTGTGCAATATGGAGAAAATGTTTATTTTATTCCTAACTCAAGACTCGATGCGTTGGCTCCGTATCGAAAATGGCATTTTAAAAATACGATTACCGTTATTAAAGAAAGTGAAATTAAAAAAAAGTAATCCATCAGGTTGTCAATTTTTACAGGGATGTAAAAATCGACAGCCTGAATCGAAGCTAAAACTTATTGAAAGGGATAGTTAAACCTGGTTCGACAATCAGGGCACAAATACAAACCCTTTTTGGTCACTCTGAGGTTTTGCCCGCAATTTGGGCAAAACACAATATTCATCGACGCTACATCAAATACATCATCAGTCAGCTTGTAATTACTTAAATCAATGTATTCTTCCTTTCCTGTATCGACTGAAGCTGGAACCTTTTGGGGAGGTACGCCTGCTCCGCTTGTCTTTTCTCCGGAAAATGTGCTAACCAGTTCCTGTTCTTCTTCCATTTGATCTTCAGATTCGCCCATTACACCGACAAGGTCAACTGCAGACGTTTGCCGGGTTGTCTGTACAGGTTCCTTATGAGACGAAATGTCTTTTAATTTTGCATATACCTGACGGAGATTTTCAACAATCGGTATAACTTCCGATAACTTTAAAAATTCCAGCAGATTCAACACCTCATTGCTGACATGATACAAAACCAGCCTGTGCTTCTGCCCGTTTAACGTTGAATTCAGTTCGCATAATATTCCAATTCCACGCGAAGAAATATACTCAAGGCCGCCACAGTTTAAAGCAAAATAATGGTATCCGGTCTCGCTTTTTTCAGTCAACCAGTACTTGAAATCTGGCGCCGTTAAAGCGTCAAGAGCGCCATAGAGCTCTATATTCAAAACGCCCGAATGAAATGAAGTTTTAAGTTCCAGCATTAATTTTCTCTTAACAAATAAGCATCTTTAACATTCGCGCGGTTCTGAGCCGTATGACTTGAGCTGTCGTTTTTTACCATTTCGGCAATTTTATGATCAATATATTCCATCTCTTCGCGTATTTTGAGTTTTTCGACTTTTTGAATGTAATGTTCCACATCTTTTGCAAGGTAATTTTGAACAAACAAATTCAATTTTTTCATCCTGGACTGAACAGGAAGTTTTATAAACAAGGCAATCAACAAAGCAACAAATATAGAAACCGCCCAGATTAGGAACAACTCGCCAATGAATTTTTTAAGCAACAGGTCTGTATAAATTCTATTCATCACCAGATGGAATGTTCCTGCGGCATAGCGGCCGTTGTAAACCGGAATGGAGTAATCCATGGCATCGAAATAATCCCTCGGCAGAAGATACTTGAATAAATAAAGATAGGAACGATCCCGGTTATAGGTTTGATAAGGGTATGGTTGAACATTCATCTCCCCTGGCGAAAGCATCAATCCTGTATGGAACAGTTCATTATTATAGATTCCGGATATTCTGTTTATCAGAGCATTGGCATTGGAGGTAGTTTTCGTGAGGTCTGTATGCGCCAGAACTTTTCCCTTTTTATCGAGATAAAACATCTCATTGATCATTTTATTTTCTTCATCAATACCCTGCCTGTCCACAAGACTTTTCATAAACATATTCAAGTTGGCAAATTTATATGTTTTTACTGCTGTCTGAACCTGATTTTCCGATGCGGTCAGCATATCAGCGGCATATCTTTTAAATGTAATTTCCGAAGTGCGAACTATTTCCGTAATTGAAAAATATAAAATGATCCCTGCCAGAATCGTGGCAAAAAAGGAGATAAGGGAAAATGCGGTAAGATAAAAGCCGGTTGAAACCGAGACAGAACTCAACTCTGCGATAGCCAGTTCCCTGTTAAAAGGTTCTGGCGAGTTTGCTGCCGTACTCACTTTCGAAAAATCCAGTTTTTCTCCCATGCTTCCATATCGACAGGATCGGAATATATTTTAGTGAAATATCAGCCTTTAAATACTTTTTACCAGAGTTATGGCTTTTTCTGGACATTTTTGCACACACAGCATACATGCGCGGCAATCGTCGCCATTGGTAACAAAGGCCTGTTTCCATCCATGAGCATATCCCTTGATCTTTCCCACAAAATTTAATATGGAACGGTCTTCTTTGGGAAGAATACCAATAGTGAACACATTATAAGGACAAACCTCTTTACAATCTTCTTTGCCTTCGCATTTGTTTCGATTGATAACAGGAATACATTTCCCTGGTTCCTGTGTACAATCGCTGATAGTACTAATCATATTTTTCCTTCAGGCTCCCCAAAAAAGCAAAGTGTGGTTTAGTATGGTTCCAATCAAAAAGGCAAATGGAACAATGAAAAGAAACATGAGTACGGCTGCTTTAATCCCCTGCTCTTTTATCATCATAAGAAAGTTGGCGACACATGGAATAAAAAGCGTAATGACAACCAGAGAAATTAATACCTGACGCGAATTTAACATCCCTTGCTGGTACATCAGGAAAAATCCGGCGGTACCAAAATCTCTGCGCAAAAACCCCATTACGAAACTTCTGGCGGACTCTGCGGGAAGGCCAAGACCGTATACGGTAATCGGCTTTAATGCCTCATTTAAAAAAGTAATGACATGAAGTTTATCCAGCAAAAAGAGCAGGAATGTTCCAATGAGAAATACCGGGAGGGCTTCTTTCAAATACCATTTGGTTCGCATGTAGGTTTTCATGGCAAGATTGTACAACCGGGGAACTCTTAGAGGAGGAATTTCCAGTAAAAACATGGAGACCTGGCCTGGTATTAATTTTGACGCGAGATATCCTACAAGCAACAATACGGCTACAACAATAGCAACCCAGAGAAGCATATAAGAAATGGGTATGTATGTTGAAAAGGCCAGGATTACGCCCAACTGCGCCGAGCAGGGAATACCCAGAGCAAGAAGAAGGGTAACAAGTATCCTTTCTTTGCGGCTGTTCATTACGCGCGCGGTCATGGTGGCCATTGTGTCACAGCCAAGCCCCAGAACCATGGGCAATATGGCCTTGCCGTTCAGCCCCATTACCTTGAAAAAGTTATTCAGCAGGGCGCCCATTCTGGGAAGGTATCCGGAATCTTCCAGGAAGCTGAATGCAATAAAGAACGTCACAACTATGGGAAAAATGATGGCTATTGCGTACGTTAAACCCATGGACAAAATACCGAATGGTCCAACAAACAAATCGCGTATGATTTCGGGAAGAGGAATTGCATAGAAAAAATCTTTCATTGGAGGGTTAATCCATTTCCCGAAAACCGTTTTTTCCAGAAAGTCCACTCCAACACCAGCGCCCAGGACTCCCACAAATTTATATAAAAGATACATTACAAAAAAAAGTATGCCAAAACCTGTCACGCGATGAATACTCCAGTTTCCCAATTTATTTAACCAGCCGGAGGAAGCTGGAATATCGCGCGTGTAAACCTGGGATTGAATTGCATCGGCATTTTCTCTCCAGATCAATTGAAAAGTATGCAAATTTACCTTGCTAAAGGCAAGCAGCTTTTCGGTTTTGCGGATCATGTCTTCGCTCAGGTAACGGCGAATGCTCGTATCTGCAGCAATAGCGGAAAGTACGGCAAGAGGGTGAAGAATTTTCAAAAGAGAATCCAGATAATCCCTTGTTTCCGTGTTTACTTTTAAGGTATTATCGGGAGCGACCATAGGGGTTTTCAGCAAGTCCAGAATTTCCGGTATCCCTTCCCGCTGGATGGCAATTGTAGAAATAATGGGCGCCTTTAACAGCTCTTTTAATTTCTTGATATCAATTTGTATTCCAAGGGTTGCGGCTTCATCCATCATATTCAGGGCAACAATAAAGGGAATTCTGGCAAAAGTAAGCTGAATGGCCAGAATCAAACCCCGGCGAAGATTTTTTCCGTCCATAACGAGAATTACGGGCGGTTTTTTGCCTGTTTTCGTTTCATGTTCAAAAAGAATATCGCGGGTTACGCGTTCATCCTCGCTTAGCGGCACAATCGAGTTAATGCCGGGGGTATCCACAAGGCAAATCTTGTTTTGGCTCCGCCATTTGTTAAGGGGAATATTGCCGCGCGTAACCTCAACCGTAGTGCCCGGATAATTGGAGACCGTGGCATACTTGTCGGTGAGGGCAGAAAAAAGCACCGATTTGCCCACGTTGGGATTTCCGACAAGGTAAATATTGTTACTAAAATCAGTTGAATGCTCTACATCATGGTTGTGCATATTTTAATCTATTGCGTAAATATAATACATTTTTAATTCAATGTATCGGAATCCAGAGAGAAAAAATCAGAAAACGCATGTCAAGTCATTAAAATTCGTGAAAAAGTAAATGATTAAAATCCATTCTTTTTCTTGCCGCGTTCACTTTGCTTGAAAATCGTGCCAGATGTCTTTTTCCCTGCAAAACTATCTTGAGAAACATAAAACCATCCTGAAAAATTTTCAGCATCTTCACGTTACCTTGATCGATCATGCAAAATCGCCTTACAACTTAAGCATTGCAAGCGCCAGAACATGTTACAGTTCCAAAGGACTGCTGCTTCCAGACGATATGGAAAAAAATACATCCTTGCGCGATAAAATTGCAGAATCCACCATGCAGGCCGGCCATTTAACCACAAGGCAGCACGCAAATTTTGTGTTTGGAATTGAGGGCGCAAGTCGCAATGTAATCTGGCAGTTTTTGCATGCGCATCCCTATTACAATTCCGAACAGGTCTCGCAGAGATATGTCTCCCTGAAAGGCAACCAGTGGTTTACTCTTCCGGAAAAATTAAAAACCACAGAGGTGGAAGATTTTCATGGCGAAGCCATAAGAACCTACAATGAGCTGACGGACATTTTAAAGCCGCATATTGAAGAAGAATATTATTCCATTTATCGCTCGCGCAAAAAAAACAGGGATAAATACGAAAATCAAATACAAAAAAAATGTATTGAGATTGCGCGTTACGTCATGCCTCTTTCCACCTCGGCTTACATGTATCACACCATCAGCGCCCTGACGCTATACCGGTATGTTCGAATGATGTATTTTTACCGCCACGATGAAATTATCGCGCTTGTTTTAAAAATGTTGCAAGAGGTAGGCAAAATAGATCCTCTCCTGATAAATGAAGTTCCGGAACCGGAAAGCTACCCGGTAAATGCTGAGCAGGAGAACGGCGCGCTTGATGCGCTGAAATCCAATGCAGATTTTGACGAAAAACTAAAAACAGAAAATGTTGTATCGCGCCTGGTCTCGGCCACGGAAAATCCGGAGAAAATATTGCGGGAAATTTCAATTAGCCTGTCAACTACATCTGCGCCGTTTGATCTGGAAAATATACTAAATGCAGAAATCAACAAATCTCTTGCCGATACAATATATCCGGTTACGCTGGACGACAAAGCGCGCATATTAAACCATCTGCATTTTACATTTCAAAAAAAGATTTCGCATACAGCGGACTCCCAGGAACAAAGACATCGCACCCTTCCAGGGGCGCGCCCCGTATTAAGTCGCCAAATTTCGCTGGAAGCCGACTACATTACGCCTTTTTTTATCGGCGAGATACCGGAGGCCAAAAAAGTTTATGATATTTTTATGGAAAATAATTTTTCCATCATAAACAGGATTTACAAAAAAGGTATCCCAATGAACGATCTTACCTATCTTTTACCCAATGCGTTTCCGGTTCGATTTTATGAGTCCGGCGACTACCTGAATTTTTTCCATAAATGGAAATCCAGACTTTGCTACACCTCCCAGGAGGAAATATTTTACAGTTCTCTGGACGAGGTAAAACAATTGATTCAAAAATATCCATTATTTGAAAA
>JAOUFE010000179.1 GCA_029858425.1 Spirochaetia bacterium
AAATATTCCTCATCTGGCTTTTCCCCTGCCCTTTTTATTGCCTGTTTATGATTATCTTCCTATTTCAAGATTTCTTTTAAAAACAGGATTATTTTTTTATGATTTGCTTTCTTTTGATAAAAACGAGCTCCCTCATTCTGAAAAATTTTTACCCAATCACCGATGGATCAACAAGGAAACTGCCATTAAACTGGAACCAAGAATCAATACCCGGGGTTTAAAGGGCGCATATTTATATTATGATGTTCTCGACAGGCACCCAGAAAGAGCCAATATGGAATATATATTATCAGCTCATGAAAAAGGTGCGATAATTTCCAATTATATGGAGTTTATGGACCTTGACCTGCAAAAATCGGTGGAAAATCATAGAAATAAAAAAGGGTCGCCTGTACAAATTTGTGGCGTTTTCGCCCTGGATAAACTAACAGGCGAAAAAATTCACATTAAGGGGGAAGTGGTTATCAATGCCTCAGGACCATGGGTTGATAAAACTCTCTCAAAAACTATTAAAAAACCCTCAAAACGAATTCTTCGAAGCAAGGGTATTCATCTTCTGTTACCAAAAATAAACAATGATTGCGCCCTGACGTTTTCTACCCGCGATAAACGACATTTTTTTTTAATTCCATGGTTAAATTATACCCTGGCTGGAACTACAGATTCAAAATTTACCGGAGATCTGGATAATTTGAGAGTTACAAAATCAGAAGCCACAGATTTCCTGAATCTCATAAAGAGCTATTACCCTGTGGATATTTCTGTTTCTGCAATAAAACATGTCTATGCTGGAATCAGACCGCTGGCAGTTGCCAAGGAAAGCAAAAATACCTATAATGTTTCGCGCAAGCATGAAATCATTGATCATTTAATTACTGATAATATTAGCGGTTTATATTCTGTAATTGGGGGAAAATGGACTACCTCCCGTGCTCTGGCCGAAATTACAGTGGATAAAATTTTAAAGCGTCAAAATAAAAAATTTGTTAAATCTGTAACCGAATATATGCCTTTAATAGGCGGTCGCTTTGAGGGTAGCTATGAAAATGCATTATCAAATGCTGTAAAAAAAATGAATGGTACTATGGGCTTTGAATTTACAGAATATTTATTTTCCTATTATGGAATTGAATATGAAAAAATTATTGCCAGGTTTCGAAAAAACCCCAAAAGCCGAAAAATCATTGCAAAAACTTTTTTCCTCAGCATTGCACAAATTGAACATGCTGTTGAAGAGGAATCAGCAGTTAAATTATCGGATTTTCTCATGCGACGCTCCAGCATAGGAAATGTTGGAATTCCTGATTTGGAAACTCTTGGGGAAATTTGTGAAATTATGGGAAAATCACTTGGATGGGATAACCAGAGAAAAGAAAGCGAAATTCAGGAATATCTGGATACGTACCGGATGGTTAACGACTAGAATATGAATCCGGATAAATTATTTCAAATAATTGAATTTTGTATTCAAAAGAAAATTATATTTTTTGAAAATTACTCTCTGAAAAAATTAACCACATTTCGCGTTGGCGGAAATGCCAGGATTTTCATAATGCCGGAAAATATTTCAGATACGCTGGAATTACAAAAACTTCTAACAGATCTTCATATTGAGTTTTTTGTTCTGGGTGGAGGATCAAACTTGCTGATTTCGGACTCAGGATTTAACGGAGTCGTAATTCAAATGAAATATCCCGCATCAATTGAATATCTAACAAACAATAATGAATCTGGCGAAAAACTGGTCTTCAAGATATCAGCGAGTGCCAGCAGTTCGAAGGTTGCCAGGCAGATCAGCAGTCAATCTTGCCAGGGATTGGAATTTTTAACTACAATTCCCGGAACCATTGGCGGCGCTGTTGTACAAAATGCGGGTTGTTATGGTTCTGAAATTTGCGATTTTATTCAAGCTGTATTTTTTTCACGACATGGAACTCTTGAAGAAATAACCAAAGATAAAGCCGATTTTTCATATCGAAACAGTATTTTTAAAAAAAATCCCGAAATGATGATACACTATGTGGTATTCGAGGTTGAGAAGGGAAATCAGGATGAAATAAACCAGAAAATCCGGGAATATAAAAACAATCGAATAAAGTCACAGCCTGCAAATCGACGGAATGCCGGGTCCATTTTTAAAAACCCTGAAACAGGAAAAGCCTGGAAATACATTGCCGATTGTGATTTGGCAGGCTTTAACATTGGCGGCGCTGAAATTTCAACCAAACACGCAAATTTCATATTAAACTCTGGAAATGCCACAGCTATGGATATATATAGAATTATCAGGCATATTCAGATATCGGTTTCTGAAAAATTTCAAATTGATCTGGTACCGGAAATTCTTTTTCTAGGCAAGTTCGATGATAAAAATAATTAATTGTTCTTGACCCGCAGAATAAGGCAACAGTTTTCTCCAACAACATTTAGGGGTAGTAGTTCAGTTGGTTAGAGCACCTGCCTGTCACGCAGGAAGTCGCGGGTTCGAGTCCCGTCTGCCCCGAAATTTCTCAACGTTTGTTGAGTATATGAAATTCATCATTAGTAATAATCGAAAGATTAAAGGCTTCTTCAGCCGACAATTTCTTACGTATAACAGCTCTTCTTAAAAATTCGCGAACGCTTCGATCTGTCGCGCGGTCTGCCATATCGTTATGAATAATTCCAGCGCCTGTAGAAGATCTTGAATACAGTTTTAATTTTTCAAGCTGTATTTGCAGTCTTTGTTGCGAAAAGTAAGTTTCATATGCAATTTTAGCCGCCAGAAGCTGTAGCGGATGCCCTACCCATTTTCCTTTCATGCCCAACGAAATGGAATTCATGGTGATCTCATAAACTTCTTTCATTTTTTTTAAAAGTAAAATTTTGTTCTGCGGTTTATCAAGATTTTTGTCGGCAACGGGGTAAGTAAAGCTCATACAGTCAATGGAAGGTATACCCACAGCTGCACAAACATTGATAATTCTTAACCGGGCATATTGAAACAATGGATGACTTTCTTCAAGGGAGGAGACTCCGGTATCAGCAGCATAATCGGCCATTCCAAAAATAATACCTGAAAGACGATCTCTACAGGCACAGGCAATTTCATAAATGGATTCTACCGCCCTTGCGCTCTCTACCAGAAATTGCAGTTTTATGGTATTTTGCATAAGTCCTGCTTTGTTTTCCATATCGCTCAATATCTGGCTAATAAAACTGATTTCTTCTGCCGATTCAACCTTGGGAAAAATCATTCCATCCAGTGGATAGCTTCCATTCTCATTCAAATGAAGGTTCGTTAGTATTTCAAGTATGTCATCAATGCAATATTCCAGATCAAGGCCGCTTGGCCGAAAATATATTCTGGATTGAAACTGGTTTCGATTATTTAATGTTGCAATGATGTTTTTTCGCGCATTCAGGATATTTTCTTCTTTGAGAGATGTTGCGTCTTCTGCATCCAGCAAAATCACATCAGGATAAAAATTCAATTTAATAATTGAGGTAATGGTTTCGGACTCACAATCAAGCGTTTTGGCCAGATCTGATATGCCTATATCATATCGCTCCAATAGTTCCTCTGACTGGGAACACCCCCGTTGAACCGCTTTCTCAATCAAGGACAAATTATCTGCCGGCACTATGAAATGAGTTTCCTGTACCTGATCCAGGATATGCAATGGCGACCTGAATTGCCCGTATTTTTGCAATATTTCTTCTTGCTGTTTTTTATAATAACTTCTATTCATAATTGATGTTTTTTATTATGAATTTGACCGGCAAAGAATAAAAATAAAATGGGGAACTTCATGCA
>JAOUFE010000056.1 GCA_029858425.1 Spirochaetia bacterium
GGAATTACCATTAAAATTCAGGGGCAGGGCTCAGGTTCAGAATCGCTCAAAAAAGTCTCCAGCGCCATTCTGGAAGAATCGACTACGGTGGATGATCTGGTGAAGGGTTTAAACAATATGGGGCTTGGCGCAGAAGAAATTATCGATATTTTAAAAGGTATTTATGCTGCGGGCGCATTGCAGGGCGAATTAATTATTTTATAGGAGGAGCAATGAATACAAATACAATCGATCCGTTTTTATACAATGGCGCGGAAGCGCTGGAAGGCAGTAAAATTCTGGACATTAAAAGACAGCTTGAAAAAAAAGAGAGCGAGTTTTCGCAAAACACTACAAAGTTTCTGGAGCAATTAAACACAGAAATTGATAAAGCTATGCCCGATGAAGCAAAGTACAGGGTAAGCTCAAACGTGTTTAATAAAAACATGAACCGCAAGGAGATACTGGAAGCAACCGAAAATTCGCCGGAAAAAAGAAAACTCTTTGAGGCCGCCAAAGAATTCGAATCATTTTTTGTAGAAAAAATGTTTGTAGAAATGAAAAAAAATGTACCCAAAAATCCCATGTTTCACGGAGGCTATGCCGAGGACATGTTTGACGATATGCTGATGACCGAGCGCGTAAGAAAAATGTCACAGCAAACCGAATTTGGTCTTGCAGAAAAAATGTATCAGCAATTGAGCATATACTATTCGTAAAATATATGGGGGGTTCGCGAAGGCCCAACCGGACGAAGCAAGGGGGGTGTTAAGCCCCTTTTAAGGCGTAAAAAGACATTTTTCCTTTAACCGAAACAATACTTTTTCAGCGAGATAATTTTTGTCGGCCGGTAGATAGTCGTCGGGCACGCGCTGCCCATTGGTGAAAAAAGAGAATGGAAGATTCCACCTTTCGGCCAACTCTATAAATCCCCCAATCTGGGTCGTTTCGTCAAGCTTGCTGAGGATAATTTTATTTAGCCCATATTCCGAAAATTTTTCCAGAACCGATGTCGCGTCAAAAATTTTGGACGTTCCGGCAATGACAAGATGTTTCTCGATATCCTGGTCAATTCCTTCAAAGTAGGCTTTTTGCTTTATTAAAAAATCCTTGTTGTTGTGGCTGAAGCCGGTTGTATCGACAAGAATGTGATCGGCGGAATCCCCGGTAATTTTCTGTTTGAATTTTTCCGGCTCTTTAATTACAAAAACAGGAATGTCCATGATATCTCCGTATACCTTGAGTTGCTCGGTTGCGGCAATCCGGTAATTATCGAGGGTGATGAGCGTTACGCGCCGGTTATCCTGAAGTTTCAGGCGCGCGGCAAGTTTGGCAATGGATGTGGTTTTACCTACTCCTGTTGGTCCGAGCAATACGCTCACGCGTCGCAAATTCATGGACGAGTTTACCTTGATTTTTGCGCCGATAATTTCTCTGGCTTTCAGATAAATTTTTGTGGGAATACTCCAGTCCGATTCCGGAACGCTTTGTTTTATATCCTGGATAAATTCAGTAATCCAGCGCGGAGAAAATTCCTGTTCAAAAAGATTTTCCTTCAACCGGTCAATTTCATTGCGGTTTTCTGTGTATACGGGACTTTTAATCAGGATAGAAATTTTTTCTTTAATATCATTCAGGTCGTTTTGCAGGCTGTGCATATTCAATACCGGACTTTTTCCCGCATCCGGTTTTTCGCGTTCCCTTTCCCTCGGGCGCGTTATCGGAAACTTTTTCTCGATGCTGATATCTTCCAGATTAAATTTTGTCCGGCTGTCGGTAGCTCCTTCCTGATCCAGTAGAGCCAGGAATTCTTCTCCCGCGTGTTTCTTCTTTGCCGGAGCTGAAACAACTGTGTCGCTTTCATTCAAACGCACCGGAATGGCCTGGACGGTCTTTTCTGTTTTTCTCAAGAACTCATTATTGTTTGCGTTTTTGCTTCCATTGTTGTTTCCGCTATTGCTCAATCGGGAAATTTTTTCTAACGTAGAGGGGCTGTCTTTTTTCTCGTGGAGAGCGGCTTCAATTAAAAATTGTTTTTTCCCGATAAGTCTGGACAATGCTGTTTTTGCCGGTATTTCTTTCTCGTGGTAAATAAAGGCTTCCGATCCATATGTGTCGCGTAATTTTTTTAATGCCTCTGAATGGGAGTCGCCAATCACTTTTACATATTGCATTAGAATAACACCTCTTCTTCTTTGGTTGATTCCGAATGGATGACTGAGTTAATGATATCGACCTTAACATCTCCCGGCACTTCGTCGTATGATACCACCGCAAACATTCTTGGAGAGAGCTCGCGTTCGAGGATCATAAAAATTCCCATCCGGATGTCGCTTCCGGTAAGAAAAACCGGGAATGTGTTTGCTCTTTGAAGTTCGTTGTGCGTTTTAATAAACGCATCGCGCACCTGCATTTGTTCGGTCGGGTCAATGGCGTAAATTCTGCCTTCGCGGTCATCGTAGCTGATGGAATCGCGTAAAATATTTTCAATATAGGGATCGACCTGGACTGCTTTTAACACGCCGTTTTCAAGGTAGCTGGATATAATCTGACGCCCGATTTTTTTCCGGACAAGGTCAGTAAGCATGGTTGCATCTTTCGTCCTTGAGCCGTTGTCGGCCAGAGTTTCAAAAATAATATTGGCATTTCTAATGGATACGTCTTCTTTGATTAAATTGTGGAGTACCTGCTGAATGATGCTTACGGTCAGGTCTTTGTTTACTGTGTCAACCACTGACGGAAAGCCTTCCTTGAGTTTGTCGATTAGCAGTTTGATTTCCTCGCGTCCCATAATTTGTGTCGCATAACCGCGAATAACTTCGCTTAAATGAGTAATAATAATGTTGTTGGCGTCTACCACAAGATAACCGTTGGCTTCGGCTTCTGATTTTTTATCCACAGGGATCAAGATGGATTTTAAACCGTAGGCAGGGTCTTTGTAAGGCTGTCCATCCACTTCTCTTGTGACATTGCCGCTATCCATGGCAACAAGTTTGTCCGGATAAACTTTGGCGCGCGCCACCTCAATGCCGCTTACCAGAATACTGTATTCGTTGCCGTCCAGCTCAAGGTTGTCCTGAATGCGGATTCTTGGAACAATAAGTCCGCGTTCCTTGGCGAATTTTTTACGAAGATTTGTGATACGCTCCAGAAGAATGCCTCCTTCTGTGGCTTCGACAAGCGGCAGAAGGTTAAAGCCAATTTCGACTTTCAATATATCCATGCTGATTTCGTCAAGAAAACTTTCGGGAACTTCTTTTTTCTTTTCTTTGGACTCTTTGTCTTTTTTGGCATCCGCGATTTTCTTGTCGAGTCCTTCGGTTATGCTGTAGGCCAGGAATCCCAGGAAAGCGGAAATCATCCAGAGGGAAATCTTGGGAAATCCTGGAATCAGGGAGGCAAGAAACAGGGTTCCAGATACTGTCCACAAAATTTTGGGATTGTTAAACAACTGGTCTCCAATCTGGCTGGCCAGATCGGTGCCTGCGCCTGCTCTTGTTACCACCATACCTGTTGCGGTGGTAATGAGCAGAGAAGGAATTTGCGCCACAAGACCGTCGCCAATAGTTAAAAGAGAATATGTTTTCAGGGCAGTATTGAAATCTTCGCCGCGCATCGCCATGCCAATAATCAGTCCGGCAATAATATTGATGGCCGTAACTAAAAGACCAACTCTTACGTCGCCCTGAACAAACTTGGTCGCACCATCCATGTGGCCGTAAAAGTCCACTTCATGGCGAAGTTCGTCTCGTTTACGACGGGCTTCTTCTTCGGTAATTAATCCGGCCGATAAGTCGGAGTCAATGGACATTTGTTTTCCCGGCAAGGCATCCAGAGTAAACCGGGCGGCAACTTCGCTGATCCTTGTTGCTCCTTTCGTAATTACCATCATCTGTACCAAAACCAGAATAATAAATATAATAAATCCAATTACATAATTTCCGGAAACCACAAACTGGCCAAAGGCCTTGATTAGCATTCCGTCAAAGGCCGGTCCTTCCATTAAGATCAGACGGGTAGAGCTGACGTTCAGAGCCAGTCGAAAAACAGTCGTCACCAGCAGCAATGTGGGGAATACGCTAAAGTCCAGATTGTTGCGGGAGCTCATGGCTGTTAACAAGATAACGAGCCCGATCATAATACTGAAACCCAGAAGAATGTCCAGCAGTATAGTGGGTATCGGGACAATTAGCATGGCTACTACGGACACCACGGCTATGCCAAGCATTATATCTGTTTGTTGATACCATTTCATATGTTGTTAACCCACCCTCCGCGCAAGACGTTCCCGAATGCCCTCGATGTTTACAAAAATGTCGATCAGGATACGGAAAAACTGCTCCGGCACCATTTCTCCTTCGGGAACATTGGCGTAAAGTTCGCGAGCCAGGGGCTTGTTTTCAATAATTGTAATGTCGTTCAGACGGGCAAGGTTCCGAATCATAAAGGCAAGGTTGTCGGCGCCTTTGGCCAGAACCCTTGGCGCGTCTTCCAGGAGAGGATCATAACGCAGGGCAACGGCAAAGTGAGTCGGGTTGGTAATGACCACGTCAGCCTTTTGGACTTCTTTCAGCATGTTTCTCCGGTACATTTCGTAGGACTTCTGGCGTCGTCTCTGGCGCGTTAATGGATCGCCTTCCATCTCGCGGGTTTCCTGCTTGACTTCTTCTTTGGTCATTTTAATGCTTTCGGTAAATTCCAGGCGCTGGTAGGCATAGTCGGGGATGGCAAGAACCAGCAAAATAATCGATAAAATCATCATTAATTTAAAGGCAATAAATCCAAGACTGCGCAATGATTCGGCTACACCCATAGAAGAAAGTTTCATCAGATCCAAAAAGTCATTGTAAATAATATAATATCCAACCCAGGCCAATAAAAACACTTTCGCCAGAGTTTTGAACAGATTGACGGCAATCTGGCGCGAAAAGAAAACCTTGCGCATCATGGTTTGCAGGTCAAATTTTATTTTGGAAAAATCAGGTTGAATGGGCTTGAGGGAAAATAAAAAACCAACCTGCACCACATTGCCGACAATGGCCATAATGACGCCCATAACCATAAGGGGGCCGAGAATCACCGCGACTTTTTTTAAAATAGAGCCCAATAGAAAAACAGAAGTTTCCTTTCCGGGGGAAAGTCCAAGTTCGGCAAAATTGCCGAGGTAGTAGCGCATTAAATCCATAAGACCGCCCAGCATCGATCGGCCGAGAAAGTACATAATGACAAGGGCGCCAATGGTCACGAGCGCAGCGGGAATTTCGGGACTCTTGGGTACGCGGCCTTTTTCGCGTTCTTTGGTTCTTTTTCTTTCGGTAGGTTGTTCGGTACGTCCCTCATCTTCGGCGGCAAAAAATACAGAAAGGGAGATAACGTCCATGTCCAAAAAATCCGGATGAACGGGAGACAGGACGTACTTTAAACCAACACGGGTTAAACCTGCGACGGGAAAGAGAACAGATCTGAAATATAATAAAATGAACATCATTACGGATTTTTCCGGTCGTACATGCGACATAATGTGACAGGATATATACTGGCAAGCGATTTTTAAAATGCGAAGAATAGTTTATGGATTGACACGAAGTGCAACATCCATGCTGAAACATTCATGTTATTCATCACGACAAGCAACGGCGTATTCAGGTTTGACGATAAAACCGGTGAGATGAAAAATATGCTTATGCCTGAAAGTTCTCTAGGTTTTTTTGGAATCGTTCAGGATACAAACAAGGATGTTTATGCTGCTTCGCGGGAAATTCTGGGCTTTTCTCTAAAAAAAAAGCTTTCGTCGGATGTCATTTTATATAAAATAAATCCCGTCACATTATACAGCGAACCTCTGGCAACGCTGAGGAAGGTATACGACGTTCATCAAATTGCCCTATGGAAGGATAATATGTATTTAAGCAATTCGACAAAAGATGTGGTGCATGTTTTCAATGTTATTAGCAAAAAACTGACGGGTGAAATTCATCTCGGGAGCAAAAGGGTCGACATACATCACGCCAACGCGCTGCTTGTGGATGGAGAATTCCTGCTTGTCGGGTTGAATAACAGAGGCTTCTGCGATAGTCAGGTTTTGTTTTTTCCGTTAACGAAAACGCCTTTGGTAAAAGGAGAAATTGTTGATGCGCTAAAAACGGGAACAATAAAAGAAGTCCCTGGGTTTCAGCATACGCATGATCTGGAGAAATGCAATGGCAAGATTCTTCTTTGTGCCTCCAAAGAAGGGTTGTTGGTTCAAATGGAAGATGGCCGTAGTTTATTCCATACGGATGGCTTTCTTCGCGGTATTGCCGAGGATGAACACGGTATCTGGCTTGGGGTAAGTCAGATGGCTCCGCGAAAAGAAAGGCACTACAGTCAGTTGGACGGCAGCTTGTTGCTTGTGGACAAAAAGGATTATTCGTTAATAAAAAAGTTTGTAGTTCCCGGAGCCGGTCAGGTTTTTGATATAATTCATGTATTATAATGCCCGCCTTTGTGTTGGCGAAAGTATGCCGGGGGTAGCGGAAAACGCCGGATCATTTCCGCATGGAACGGACATGTTCGTTTCCCCCGGGGATGCCCGGCGGTTGCAGCGAGGGGGGTTGCCAAAATTACATTGCCGGGAAAAAATTTGCCCCCTTTTTTAAGAATGAGCTGGCAAAAATGGGCAGGCGCATCTGTTAAGGAAAATTATTGACATGTCATGGCCTCCCGGAATTCTTCCATATGAGCCAGAAAACCGTAACCAGGGACGAGGTCGCGCACATTGCGCATCTTGCCAAATTAAATATCGAAGGCGGAGAACTTGAAAAATTAACCGAAGACTTTAATCAAATACTGGGTTACGTGGCGCAAATTGCTTCGGTCAATACCGACAACGTACAGAGCTTGACGCATGTGCTGGATCTGAAAAATGTAATGAGGGAAGATGTCCCGGAGCAATCCTTAAATATTGAAGACATTAAAAAAATGGCGCCGGAATTTAACGCCGGCTATTTTGTTGTGCCGAGAATCATTGACGCCGGATAATGCCGTTTAGAGCCCACGAATCGCAGGAGTATCAGGATTTTTTAATTTCGGAACAGCGCAAGGGGATTATTTCCGGAGATCTGTATCATGCCATGCTCCCGGCATTTACGCCGGAGTTAAATATCCTTGATTTTGGATGCGGCTTTGGATATGTTTCTGTTTATTATTCCGAGAAGTTCAAGGAACACGACGACTTTCATATTTACGCATGCGACTACCAGATTGACGCGCTGGATTTTTTGTGGAAGCGCATTGCCGAAAACAAATTTAAAAACATAACCCCGTTTCATATGCCCGATCAATCGCGCCTGCATTGTCCCAAATGGGTTCCCGTTGCCGATCACCTGTTTTTTTCATTTAGTTTGTCGGCCACCGACAATCCCGTGGATATTCTGAAAACCATCCGCCCTCTGATTTCCGAAAAAACGCTAATTCATGTGATAGACTGGGACAAAAATAGAAATCATGAAAAAATGGATGTTTTGTATCCGGTACGCAGCCGGTTGGATGCGGCACAGGTCAAGGATTGCCTCGAAAGAACCGGGTACAGCGTCATCAGGGATTATAAACTTGCCGGACCATGCTACGCCTTTACCTGCCGTCTGAATCCGGAAAACGGGGGTTAAAAAATGGACGAGTATAAAAAACCGGGCGTCGTCAAAAAACCGCTGCTGCGCATCAACATGGCGCAAAGCCTGAACGGTCACACCATTGAACCCGACGGGAAATGGACGCTGGGCAGCGCCGAAGACAAAAAGCGCATGGACAAACTGCGTCTCTGGGCAGATTGCCTCATCGCCTCCCGGCGATCCATTGAAAACGACAATCCCAACCTGTTTGCCCGCAGCAAACCAGGCGCCCGCCAGCCGGTTCCGGTTGTGGTAATGTCAAATCTGTCGCGCAAAATTTCGGAGACTTCGCGGATTTTTTTGCCGCCGCATCCGGTCGGAGAATTCTGGGTCTGCGGAAAAACAGCTCCTGATATTGCGCAGATTGTGGAGGAGCCGCGGGACAGTCGCGCGTCGAAGTGGAGAGTTTTTCATTTTCAAAATGTACGAGAAATTTACGATTCCCTTGCGGGGCGCAATTTTTATAAAATACTGCTTGAGGGCGGCCCGTCTCTTAACGGATATTTTTTCCGGGAGAATCTCATTGACGAAATATTTTTTACGATGGTTCCCTGTGTATGGGGCGGAAAAAATTTTGACAGAATTATTGTTTCGCCGGAAACGCTGGACATCGGCAAGTTTCGATTGATAAACCTGGAACGAAGAGGCGATGAAGTATTTTTCAGGTATAAAAAAATACGATCCCGGCAATAAAAAAGGGGAGCCGAAAATATTGCGCAGACAACGTAGTTTTCCCGCCCCCCTTGATTGCGGTGTTCTCTATAAGGCAGGAATAAAAGAAATTTTTAGAGAACCCCTCCATCAACCCCCCCGCATATTTATCAGGTCGCGCAGTAGATAAATTTACAGCATGTTTCAAATATATAATGATACACTATGAATCTACTTTCCGTTTTTGAGGCCAGCAAAGAAATCGCAGACAAGGTGTTGTACGAGCAAATTTCATTTGGTATTGACGATGACGATAAAATCGCCATTATAGGAATAAACGGTTGCGGCAAGAGCACCTTGATGAGAATTCTTTCCGGTCTTGATCATTTTGACTCTGGAAAATATACAACGAACAATTCCCTTAAAATTGGTTATTTGGATCAGAGCATTTCTTTCGATCCAGAGCAAACAATTCAGGAATATATTTTTTCTTCAGACAATGAGAGAATGAGAGTTTTGCGCGACCACATGCTGCTTCAGAGTAAAATGATGGATGGCCATCACGGGGATGATGATTTCTCCTCAGAAATGGAACGCCTCGAAGACAAGATGAATGATCTGGACGTATGGAAACTGGAAGGTGAAGCCCGGGAAATTCTTTTTCAGTTGAATATTGAGCACATGGAATTTAAAATGGGTGAGTTGTCTGGCGGTATGATTAAAAAAACAGCCCTCGCGCGATTGTTGATAGAGGACAACAATTTATTGATGCTCGACGAGCCTACCAACCATCTTGATATGGCAAGCATTGCATGGCTTGAGGAATATCTTGTAAAAATTAAAAAGGCGCTGATTTTGATAACCCATGACCGCTATTTTCTGGACAATGTTGTAAATCATATTCTTGAAATTGATAATCGGCAGATTAGCAAATACAGAGGTCATTATTCATATTATCTTGAAAAAAAAGCCGAAATTGCCGCCATAGAGCAGCGAACTCTCGAACGCCACCAAAATATTCTGACGACTGAATTAAAATGGCTGAGCCGAATGCCAAAAGCTCGAGGTACAAAACAAAAAGCCAAAACGCAAAAAATTGAAGCGCGTCACAGTCTTGTCCAAAGTATGCAAAAAAAAGAAGGGATGGGCGCACTATATTCCTCGGAGCAAAAAACAGGCAAGAAAATTATTGAGGCTGTAAATATTTCCAAATCTTTCGGTAATGAGCTTGTTTTTCCATCCTTTTATTATGAATTTGCCAGAAAGGAGCGTATCGCAGTCATTGGAGAAAACGGAGCCGGGAAAACTACTTTTCTTAAAATTCTGATGAAATCCCTGGAGCCAGACACAGGTTCAATTGTACACGGCGTAAATACAAAAATTGCTTATTTGTCCCAACACAGCGATCCTGTTGATTCTGGCTTGAGTCTGATTCAGGCAGTCAAAGAAATAGCCAATTATATTGAATACGAAGATGGCAAAAAAATTTCAGCCTCGCAATTGCTGGATCGCTTTTTATTTGAAGGCGGTAAACACCATCAGAAAGTAAATCGTCTTTCCGGAGGAGAAAGAAGAAGACTCGATATAATACGAATTCTGATGACAAATCCCAACTTTTTAATTCTTGATGAACCTACAAATGATCTGGATTTGCAGACCTTGAGTATTTTTGAAGATTACCTGCTTGAGTTTCCCGGTTGCCTTGTGGTGGTCTCGCACGACCGCTACTTTCTGGACAAGCTGACCGACAAGCTCCTCATTTTTGAAAAAGGACAACCGATCAGAACAGTTTTTGGTTTGTGCAGCGATAATATTCAGCAGGCCAGCCGTTTTGCAACGAAAAAGGAAAAAACAACGCCAGAAAATTCAGTTATTAAAGAGATAGAAAAAAATAAAAAGAATATCAAACTTTCTTACAAAATGGAATTGCGAAAAAAAGAACTTGAAAAAGAAATTCCTGTTCTGGAGGTCGAAATAAAAACCCTTGAAGAAAATTTGTCTTCGGGAGAACCCAACGCAAAATTACTTGCAGATTGGGGGAGTCAGCATATCGAAAAAGAATCCAGGCTTTTTGGTATGCTGGCCGAATTGGAAAAAATTGAAAAAATGTAATTAAACTTTTCTACAGGCAAGCAGGGTTATATCGTCTCTTTGTATTGCCTGAAATTTCAAAACATCATCCATTAAATTATTCACAATGGATTTTACAGGCAAAGCTGCATTTTCCAGGAATATTTCAGTAAGGCGTTCAAAAGTATACATTTTCTGCTCTTGATTTTCAGCTTCAACAATGCCGTCGGTATACAATAAAATTACATCGCCGGTTTTTAAGTCCACACGGTCATTTTTCAGGTACCTGGCGAGGTCGTTTGTAACGCCAATCCATGTTCCATTGGTGGGAAAAATTTCAACAGTTTTGGATGCGGCGCGGTAGATCAGGATATCCTGATGCTTTCCAGAATGGGAAAAATAACCAGCATCTAATTTTAAAACATTTAAAGTTACATACCTGTTTACGTCAAGACGTTGTATGTTTTCTTTTATTACATAGTTGACCCGGTCTATTATTTCGGCTGGCGTTAGTCCCTTGTTTTGATTGACCAGACTATAAATACATGTGTGGGTCATCATCATTATCAGGCCTGATTCCACTCCATGACCAGATACGTCGCCAATGGCAAGCCATGTTTCTCCAAAGGAAGTTTCAATAATATCATAATAATCGCCGCCAACCTCATCGGCGGGACGCATCGAGGCATATACTTCAAAATTTGTAAGTTTCGGATGTGCGGGTAAAAGGGCTGTTTGAATTTTTTTTGCAATCTCCATTTCTCCCCACAACGCATCGCGGGCAGCCTTTAATTCCCCACGGAGTAAAAATTCTTTTTTGACCAGATTATGGCGCAGATAATTAATGCTTACAGAAATAATTACGGTGGCTGTCAAAAAAAATAGATTGTTGATTAGAATTTGCATATCAAAAACATGAAATGTAATCAGATTCACGATTACATATAAAATAACAGTCAACAAACCATTGGCGGCAGAATGAACCGGTCTCCAGGGAATCAGCAGGTTAACGGCAATAATGACCAGATTTAAACCCTGATAATAACTTGAATTGAAACCGCCCAGGTCACTTGTCATTTGAATAATAGTCAAGGTTGTAACAAGGGAAGCGAAGTAGCCGTGCAAAAACGAATATCTTGCCGGTTTTGTAACTCTAAGGATGAAGTACTGGATTATTAAAATCAAGGTGTTTACAAGGCGGTATATCCATATCCTCGTGACCAGCTCGGAGGGCATGATAAAATAATCCAGGATTCCAAATATCGGAATCAGGGTTATCCCAATAAAAGTAAGCGTTTTCAACCAATGATGGATAATGCTGTTTAAAAAAGTATCGAAATTTTTTGCAGTAAACAGGATATCGTCTGTAATTTTTTTCATTTCACACCGAATCCTGTAAACTTTTTATTACCTGGATCGACCGTCAATGCTTATTCATTCAGTTGCTGATGCCGGAACGCCGGGTGCGAGGAAAATGGATATGAGAGTCCGTCGACTGATTTCCCCAAAGTATGATGCGGGATTTCGCGGAAAAGTATATACGCCCTGTTTTGGAGAAATATTTTCCCAGGTATGCAAAGAAATATTCATCCAGTTATTGATGATTATATATTTCATCTTCCTGATGAGCTGATTGCCAAATATCCGGTGGAGCCATTCGATCATTGCCGATTGTTGCGAGTACAAAAAATTATGAAAAAAACAACGGATGCATTTTTTTATGATTTGCCGAATTTTCTGGAAGCGGGAGACTTGCTGGTTGTAAACAACAGTCGGGTAGAAGCGAGACGAATTTTTCTGAAAAGACAGACGAAAAGCAAACAGTCAGGATCGCGGATCGAAACTGTTTTTCTGGAAAAGATGGATAATATACAAGGGGCTAAAAATCAATGCTGGAATGCTCTTATAAAAAAGAAGCAAAGGCTAAAACATCTGGAGGTGCTTGCTTGCGAAGCCGATGAGAATATTTTTTTTATAGTTCATAAACTTGACGATGGTCGAACATATCTGGAGGAGTCCGTTGACATGAACGGGGAAATATTTGGAAAAATTGGCCAGATGCCCATACCGCCGTATCTCAAAAGAGAAGAAGCGAATATTGATAGACGTGCGTATCAAAATCCATTTTCAAAGAAGGGAGATTTGAATGCTGCGGTTGCTGCGCCGACGGCTGCTTTGCATTTTACACCGGATTTACTTGACAAGCTCAAACGGGCACAAGTCCGCCTGGAACCGCTTGCCTTGAATATTGGTTATGGTACATTTGCTCCGTTACGCACGGAAAATTTTCTTATGCAAAAACTTCATCGGGAATCTTACGAGATACCCGAAAATCTAGCCAGAATTCTCGGCAAAAAAGAATATAATAGACTTTACGCCGTCGGTACAACGTCTTTAAGAGTTCTCGAAACAGTTCATTGCTTGACGGGAGGCCGCTATGATAATTTTCTCAAAGGACAAACAGACATTTTTTTGTACCCGCCTTATAATATCAGATCGGTGGACGGCATGATCACCAACTTTCATTTGCCAGGCTCCAGTCTGATCATGCTCGTGGCCTGCCTCGCAGAAAAAAATCTTCTTATGAGGGCGTATCAAAGCGCCATAGAAAAAAAATATCGTTTTTTTTCGTATGGCGATGCCATGCTGATACAAAAATAATATGATTATTCCTGTACATCCGGTAAATCCCCAGAAGCGAGTTCTTGATGAAACAGCCGCAGGTTTAAGACGCGGCGGTATTTACATTGTGCCGACAGATACGGCCTATGCGCTGGTGGCGGCCATGGATCAAAAAAAAGCCATAGAACGAATTTATTTCATTAAAAAAATGTCTGAGCTTAAGGCCATTAGTGTCTTTTGTAAAGACATTTCCATTGCCTCAGATTTTATCCGAATGGATAACAATCAGATATTTCGCTGGATGAAGACGCATTTGCCTGGCGCGTATACAATGATTTTTAATGCCTCTAAAAATCTTCCCAATTTTGCCATCACAAAGCATAAAACCGTAGGAATTCGAATTGTGTCAAATCCAGTAATTTCGGGTCTTCTGGAAAGAATGGAGGTTCCGCTTGTGGGAACCAGCGCATTTATCCAGAATGAACATTTTACCTATCCCGAAGACCTGGATCATTTATTTGGAAAGCAAATAAACGGAGTTTATGATTGTGGCCCGGTGGAAAACATTTTTTCAACCATGATTGATATGACAAAATTTCCTCCTGAGGTCATACGACAGGGCAGGGGAGAAATTGATGATCTGCCAGTTTAATAGAGTACAGCCGCTTTGGGCGGTATTTTGTTCTCCAGCCAGGTTTCAATAAGTTTATCACGGGATGTTTCTGTAATAGAAAAGGTGTCTACAATTACGTCTTCATCGGATAAAAAAGCGGTAAATTTCTTTTTTGGAAAAGGATTGTTGATTGTAAAGAGAATCCATCTGTTTTTCTTTTTTAACGCCAGGATTTTCTCAAGCGGCATTTTTAAGGTGTTCAGAACCACGCATTTGTCGGGACATGCGGTTGAGGCCAGCTTCTGTAAAGGATATACCTGTGTTTTGTCTTTCATCCTTTGATAATATTTTCCTGTTTCAGGATAATCGGTAAACAAAGGATACGATTGAATATTTATTGCTGTATCCGGGTTTCCCCATATAGTTTTGATGCCATTTTTTGAAATGAAATTATTTACAGATTCAATTTTTGCAAGCTGCGATTGCAAATTTTGTATGTTTAAATCGGTTTCTTTTGAATATTCGAGAAGTTGTGTAGCCATTTGTCTGGTTTCAAGCGGCCATTGATTCTTATGTTCGCGAATGTATTGATCTAAAATCCCAAGGCGTATTTTACGATAAATAATTTTTTGAACAGATTCCAAAATGCGTTCTTTTGGAATTTCGCCGCGCTTATAGGCGGCCACAAAACCATTGAGCATTTGTTCGCTTTCATTGACGGCAAATGCGTATAGAAGAACATCGGCTCCTGCCAGGAAAGCCTTTACAGCCGTATTCTTGATTTTTTCTTTTGAGGCGTAAATATTTACAGCATTCATGGTTAAATCATCAGTAACAATAATCCCTTTAAAATGTAATTCATTTTTCAAGATTTGAGTCAACCATTTGTGTGACATGGTGGCGGGTTCCGGCGATATCTTGTTAAAAATGATATGCGCGCTCATAATTCCATCGGGAGACTTGTCGTTTCCCAGGAGATGTTCGTATGGGTAAAGCTCCGTTTTCTTTAATTCTTCAAGGTTTTTATCTATGGAGGGCAGATCAAAATGGGAGTCGAGATTTGTATCTCCATGGCCTGGAAAATGCTTCATGGCGCTCAGGCACCGGCCATTTTGAACTCCAAGAATATATTGTGATACCATATGCGTGACCATTTTGGGATCCGAACCAAAAGAGCGAATTCCTATAACCGGGTTATCTGGATTACTTTGCACGTCGGCAACCGGAACCAGGGGCCATTGTATACCATGTCTGCGCAATCCAATGCAGGTGTAAAAACCAGCCAGCATGGGCAGATCATCCTGATGGCTTTTGGAGAACGCTTCTCCGATAGTCATGGGCGAAGGAAAATCAAGAGCTTCATTATTTATCCTGTTAACGCCTCCCCCTTCTTCATCAACAGAAAATACGGGCGAGGGTAGTCCTTTTTTTCTGTAGATTTCATTTATTTTTTCAATATTTAAATCCAGAAGTCCAAGATCTTGCCTGCCGGTATTTTTTAAGGGAATATTGTTGGTATGAATAAAAATTCCGCCAGGCATTAATTTTTCAAGAGTTTTATAGTCATCAAGTTGAAAATAAAACATGAACAGTTGCCGAATCAGGCTTTCATCATCAAGGCCGCTGGCAATTTGCCTGGAAACCTGCATGGTATAAAAGTCTATTCGCTTAATTTGGGCTTTTCTGTATCCAAGACCGAATACAAGAATTAATACAGTCAGGATCCCCATAAATCCTGTTATAAAGGCAATTTTCTTCACAATGCATTGTCCTTGAGGTATGGCGAAATAAAGTCCATTATCAGGGGAAACCTTTCATTTGTTTCCAGGTTTTCTCTTCTAAAAGAAAGTCGAATATTTAAATGCGCTATTTCATTTTCCTTGTTTATTTTTTTTGAGTATTCAATAGATTGCTGGTAATGTTTCAGGGCATTTTCCTCTTGCCCAAGGATTTCATAAATAGCTCCCATATTGTTTTCGATAATTGTCATTTTGGAGTATGCCATGTCATGGGCTCTTCTGGATTCTACCGGTTTGGCGGCCTCATTCGTCACCGGAGCATATTTGCTTTGCAGATAAAAAAGGTGGCTTAGCGAAGTTTCCAGATACTTTTTTTGTTCATGGAGGTTTCTGATCCCAAGATAATATAATGCATAGGATTTGGCGAGTTCCAGGTTGGGAATCTTTGCGTCATACGAAGGAGCGATGGATTGCCAGAAAAAAAGAGCTCTTGCGTAATCGCTTTTCACATAATTTATCCATCCCCGGTAATAGTAAAGTTCGGCGCGGGCGGCATCGCTTTTAATTCCCTGGATTTCTGCCTTGTCCAGATACATATCC
>JAOUFE010000057.1 GCA_029858425.1 Spirochaetia bacterium
AAAGCATGCCCAGGACGCGGGAGTTCCCATTATTGTTGCGGTAAACAAAATTGATTTACCCAATGCAAATCCTGATGCAATACTTCAGCAGTTAAACCAGTATGGGCTGGTTCCGGAAGCCTGGGGCGGCACAACCCCTGTTGTGCATATTTCAGCTTTAAAAGGTACGAATTTGGATAAACTCGAGGACGTTATTTTAACTACGGCAGAGATGCTGGAACTAAAGGCCAGTCCCAATAAAAAGGCTGTGGGAACCGTTATTGAAGCCATGCTGGATCAGGGAAGAGGCCCGGTGGCGACTATATTAATTTCTTCCGGAACGCTGCGTCAGGGTAGTCCATGTGTAGTAGGTCTGGAAAGCGGACGCATCCGGGCGTTAATTAATGATCGTGGCCAGAAAATTACAGAAGCCGGTCCGGCAACGCCCGTAGAAATCCTTGGATTAAACGGCGTACCAAACGCCGGTGATCCATTTCATCAAATGGATTCGGAAAAAGAAGCCAAAGTAATTATGGAAAAGCGCCAGGAATTGAACAGGCAACAACAGGCGCAAAAAATTAAAAAAGTAAAGTTAGAGACCTTAAACCAGGCGATTCAGGACGGCAATATCAGCGAGTTGAAACTCATTATCAAGGCCGACGTAAGGGGATCAGTAGAAGCCCTGCAGGAGTCTCTTGAGAAATTATCCATTCCTGATATTCGCGTTCAGGTAATTATGGGGGCAACCGGAGAAATTTCGGATTCCGATGTAATGCTTGCCTCGGCTGGAAAAGCCATGATTATAGCTTTTAATACCAAGGCTAATGCAAGAGTGCGGGAAATGGCAGATCGCGAAGGCGTGGTCATTAAACAATACAATATTATTTATCAGGTTATCGATGATATCAAGGCTTCATTAACGGGAATGCTGGCGCCGGAGATCACCCTTGTCGTAACAGGACAAATGGAAGTTCGGGAAACATACAAAATTTCGGCAATTGGTACGGCCGCTGGATGTATGGTTACTTTGGGCTTTATAAAACGCAACAGCAAAATTCGCGTAATTCGCGGAGGCGAGATTATCTTTGAGGGAAATCTAAAAAGCTTGAAACGTTTTAAAGAAGATGCAGGCGAAGTTAAAGAAGGATTTGAATGCGGAATCCTCGTTGAAGGGTTTAATGATTTAACTGCAGGCGATGTCATTGAAGCGTATGAAAGCAGAGAAACAGAAAGAACCCTTGAAGATGCCGCTGGAAAAAAACCCGTAAAAAATAAAGATGAATGAAACCAAACGCAAGAGGCTGGAAAAACAAATACTTCGACTCACGTCTGAAATTACTTACAGAAAATTAAAAAATATAGAAATGGGGTTTATCACATATACCGGATGTTCGCTTAAAGAGGACGCAAGCCGGGCAGAAATTACCGTAGCCGTTTATACGGAGCTGGAAAACGGTAATTCCATAAAAAACCTCAACCGTGCTGCCGGATTTTTTAGAAGTTTAATTGGTAAAAGTCTTGGCTTGCGAAATTCGCCTGAAATTTGCTTTGTTCCCGATACCTCGGCAGAAAAAGTACAAAGAATAGATTCATTGCTGGATAAATAAAATCAGGCGAAAGGGGAGCGCAGCTCCCCTGCGGCGCGCGCAAGGTCTCGCCGCACCCCTCAGACAATTTGCTTTAATTGATTTCTAAATAAGATTTTAGCAAAAGATGAGCGGCGATGGAGTCTATTTTTTGTTTTTTGTCCGTCCTTTTTTTCTTTGATGTTGTTTTTTTCCCGCGTTTTTCAATGTAAATATTTTCGGCTTCCTGTGAAGTATAGCTCTCATCTTGCAGAATGGTTTTAATTCCGGTCCGGGTCATAATTTTTTTTTGAAAGGCAAGGATTTCCTTTTGAAAATTGGAGAGCTCTTTAGTATCCGTAGAGGGGTAGCCAAGTACAATACATTCCGGATGGTATTGCTGAATCAGTTGATGTAAATTGAGCCATGCATCAGTATTGTTCAACAACAAGGGCAGGGTGGTAATAACAATCTGGCTTTCATCGGTTACAGCAAGGCCAATTTTTTTACGCCCATAATCCATGGCAAGAATTCGTCCCATTTAATCTGGATTTGCCAGCTTCTTTACAGTTTTTACCATTTCAGGCAGTTGGGTCATGGCGTAGTTAATGCGGTGCATATCTTTTGCTTTTCGAGCCGGAATTCCAAAATACGTTTTTCCGGGCTCTGTGTCTTCTTCGATTCCCGTAAATGCAAGAACAATGCTGTCCCTGGCAATAGTCACATGATCGCGTATCCCGCAACCTCCCGCCAAAATGGCGCGATCCTGGACAATGACTGATCCGGCCAGAGAAGCTTTCCCGGCTATGAATACATTTTCCCCAATATGACAGTTGTGCGCCACCTGAACCTGGTTGTCGATTTTTGTGTTATTGCCAATATCTGTGGATTCAATGGTACCCCGGTCAATGGTTGTACATGCCCCGATTTCCACATTGTTTTTTATTTCCACATTTCCAATTTGAGGAATTTTGTATCTTTTTCCTTCAATATCATTATACCCAAACCCGTCAGATCCAATAACGGCATTTGGGAAAATGGTACAAAAACTTCCAATATTGCAATGTCGCGCAATATGAACCCCGGAGTGAATAATAGAATTATCCAGGATTTTTGCAAATGGTTCGATTACGGCATTCGGATGAATCGTACAATTATTCCCAATTTCAACGCCCTCTCCAATATATACACCAGGGGCAATTTTTACTCTGTCGCCGATTTGTGCCGATTTATGGATAGAACTGGAAAAATCCAGAGTGTACGTCATTTGTTTTTCAAAAAACTTCAGGAGCTGAATAAATTTCAGGCGAATATTTTTCGAGGCAATAATCGAAGACTCAAAGCTTTCTGCTATCAAATGATTTGTGAGATATATTCCTTTGGATAGATTGTTGACCGGCTGGCTCGAAATTATTTTTTTTTGCGTAATTTCTGATTCAACAAAGTAAATGCACTGCTCCTGGATTTTAGCCAGAGAATAAGATACATTGTGAATATCGCCGATATGCCGGATCAATTGATCACCATTGCCGGAGTACTCACAGTCCAGAATTTTTGCGAGTTCTCTTAAACTCACCTGAACCGCGATAAAGGTATTCATAAAAAATATATCGGGTTAAAATTGATACCTGTAGACAAATTTTGGCTCTCGGGGATTTATATCAATATACAGGTTTTTTAGATACTTTTGGGGAGCAAAAAAATACAACACCACCCCTCCTGCAAGACCTCCAAATGCGCCATATCCAACCCAGTTTAGCAGGCTAACGATATCTTTATTTGCTGTATACGGAATTATACCCGCCAGACCACCAATTAGTGCGCCACCCATTAAGCCATACCAGGAATATTCAAAAAGTTGAGCTCCGATAGTCGGGTTGCGAGTGGATCTTTCGAGGATGGAAATCAAAACTCCCGATACGCCTCCCGTTGCCGCCATGATGCCGGCCGGAATAAACAAAGGAGAAAAATCGCCGCTTGTTTTATAAAAGGAAAGTCCCCCACCCAACCCCATGAGGCCTCCTGAAACTGCTCCGTAAAAAAAATAGAGAATTCCATTTTCTATACCGCTGCTTTCAAAGGAGTCCCGAAATTCCTGGGTTAAGACAGGATTTTGAAGTACCGGGCCATCCGGAATTTTCCTGGGAGATTTTTTTGCTTTATCGGGTACTATGGTTTTAATTTGCGCGCTTTTTTTTTGTTCGTCCATAGCGGCTTTTTTTTTCTCTTCACCCGTATCTGGCTTGTCTTTTTCGGGGGATGTAATTTCCGGCTTTATTTCCTGTTTTTGTTCTTTTTCGGCCTGCTCTTTGCCGATCTCAGGCTTTGAGTCGGCTGCATAAAGAAAAGCATGGTTTATAACAAATACAAATGAAAGAAGCAGGAAAACTCGAATTTGACGCATCATGTTGGTATGTTCTATAAAAAAAATTATGGTGAAAAGTATAAAATGTATATTTTTTCCCCGTACAGTTATTTGTCTTGATCGAATTTGGAGGGTTGAGGTTTGCCAAAAACAAACTTGACCCTTTGCAGTAAGTGTAACAAAAACACAAGCAGACCCGAAGCGGTATAAAACAAGATGCAGGCCAGGATGGTGAGATCCCATCCAAACAGGTACATTGCAGAAATTAAAATCAAGAAAAGCAAAATTAACCGGAAAATAGTGAAATGTTGTTTAAACTGAATCTGGGGTTTGCTGTATCGTACGTTGCTTGACATTAGAATAGCAAGCGAGAGATACCATATGGTAACGGCAAATCCTGGTAGTGGATATGCCTTATATATGATTCCAACCAGCGCCAGAGAAACGCCGGCAATAGGCGAAGGTAGACCCACGAAGCTGTCGTGTCGGCTGTCTACGTTAAACCGGGCCAGGCGAAAAGCGGCGCTAATCGGGTAAATGGATGCGATAATGACGCTAACCAACGGCAACTCAAAAAAATTTACAGATGCCGGAATGTTGTGAAAGTACATCGTATAGATTAAAACTCCCGGCGCAATGCCAAATGTTGTTAAATCAGCCAGCGTATCCAGTTGTTTGCCTATGGGGCTTTCCACTTTTAACCATCGAGCCACCATTCCGTCAAAACCATCCACAAATACCGCGCATAAAATCAACAGACTGCAAATAAAATAAATGTTCTCAACCGGATATCTTACCGACGATCCTGCGTGGGTACAAAGCAATATAGACAAAAACCCCAGTGCAAGATTTCCAAGAGACATTGCATTCGGTATCCACGATTTTATAATCATATAAGGTTGATTTTTGAAGGTTGCAATCATTGACAATCCTTTTTTGAAAATAAAGAAATTCCTCCAGAGGTGGATTCGAAGGCGCGGGGGTTAATCAAGAAAAAAGCTTTTCTGTATATCTTCCAGGTGTTCTTTGGTTTTATGTATACGAATAGAAGTTACCTGTTTACCTCGGAATCTGTTTCAGAAGGACATCCCGATAAAGTTTGCGATCAGATATCTGATGGCGTTTTAGATGCTTATTTGTCGGTTGATCCTGCCGCAAGAGTTGCTGCAGAATCTTTAATTACGACAAATCATCTGACCATTGCGGGGGAAGTGTCGGCATCTAAAGAAATAAGTAAATCAGAAATAGAAAAAATGGCACGGGAAGTTGTGAAAAATATTGGCTATAACCATGAAGACGTGGGATTCGATGCAGCAAAAGCAGATGTTCAAATACTGCTTCATGCCCAATCTACGGATATTTCCATGGGTGTAACCGGCGAAGGTCTGCATAAAGAAGAAGGCGCCGGCGATCAGGGTTTAATGTTCGGTTTTGCCGTGAATGAAACCGAGGAATTGATGCCTATGCCCATACACTTCTCTCACTTGATATTAAAAGAATTAAGTAAAAAACGTCATGCCAATGAAATAAAATTTCTAAGACCGGACGCAAAGTCCCAGGTTACAGTAAAATATGAAAATGGCAAGCCCGTTGCCATAGATACAGTAGTTGTTTCTACCCAGCACTCTGCGGATGTAACCCATTCCCGGTTAAGCGAATCGGTTATTGAAGAGGTTATTAAAAAAGTTTTACCCAAAGAATTCCTGGCAAAAACCAGATACTTAATTAACCCAACTGGTCAGTTTATCATTGGCGGCCCTCATGGCGACTGTGGGTTAACCGGCAGGAAGATTATCGTAGATACATACGGCGGATACGCCAGACATGGCGGGGGAGCTTTCAGCGGCAAGGATCCTTCCAAGGTAGATAGAAGCGCCGCCTATATGATGCGCTACATCGCAAAAAATATTGTAGCCTCCGGCGTGGCAAGTATCTGTGAGTTGCAGGTTGCTTATGCCATTGGCGTTGCTCAGCCTGTTTCTGTACTGGTAAACACGTTTGGTTCGGGAAAAATTCCGGATGAGAAAATAGAAAAAATTATCAGCGAAAAACTGGACCTATCTCCCCGTGGAATAAGAGAAAAGCTTAATCTGAGGCATTTAAAATATCTTCCAACTGCAAGCTATGGCCATTTTGGTCGTACAGGAGATTCATTTACCTGGGAAAAAACAGATATAAAGGGTCTCTTTAATTGATTCATAATATATGACAATTAGAAAAAAGAAACCTTTTGGAACAGGAAGAAGATCCTTTAGAGAAAATCGTCTCAATGAAGAAATAACCGAACCACAGGTGCGGTTAATTGATGATGAAGGCGCCAGGCTGGTGAGTCGGGAAGAGGCATTAAGTCTGGCCATTGCGGCCGGTGTAGATCTTGTAGAAATTGCCAAAGGTCAGGATCCCCCGATTGTAAAAATTATCGATTATGGAAAGTTTAAGTTTGAAAAGGCAAAAAAAGATAAAGAAAACAAAAAACACCAGAAAGTAATTCAAATCAAAGAGATAAAAATGGGGCCTAAAATAGACATTGGGGATTTTGATCGAAAATGTCAGATGGTTGAAACTTTTCTCGGTGAAGGCGACAATGTAAAAGTTACCATGAGATTCAGGGGAAGGGAAATGGCTCACACTAACCTTGGTCTTGAAAAAATGCAAAAGATGGTAGAAAATCTCTCAGGAATTGCAATGATTGACAAAGACCCAAAGCTTGAGGGTAAAATGATGACAATGGTTTTAAGACCCAAAGGTAAAAAGTAGTTTACAGCAGATTTTCCTGAAAAGTATTTGTAATAAAGGCCAGATAGCTCAGTCGGTAGAGCAGGGGACTGAAAATCCCCGTGTCGGGAGTTCAATTCTCTCTCTGGCCAATAATTTAAAAAAGGATATCCAGGTATCCTGGTAAAATTGAGAAGAATATGTCCGAAGTATCAGTATTTGCTGGGCAAATAAAGCCAAAAAAGGTTTATAATATCGCAATTGTTGTGTCAAGTTTTAACAGCTTGATTACAGATTCGCTTCTTAAAGGTGCGCTGGATACATTAACCCAGCGGGGCATAGCCAATGAACATATTGAAGTTTACCGGGTTCCCGGAGCATTTGAAATTCCGTTGACCTGCAAGAGAATTTTCAGCAGCAAAAATATTGATGGCATAATAACTCTCGGGGCTATTATTCGCGGTGAGACTCCGCACTTTGAATTTGTTGCCGGGGAGTGCGCTTCCGGAATTCAAAGAATATCCCTTGAATTTAACAAGCCTGTTTCGTTTGGCGTATTAACTACTGAAAATGTAGAACAGGCATTGAACCGCGCGGGAATAAAGTTCGGCAACAAGGGCTGCGACGCGGCCAATGCGTTGATTCAACAGCTTCAGGTTTATGAAGAAGCCTTTATTTAACGCGGGTATATATGAAGCCCCATAGAGCCCGGATTCTGGCCATGCAGGCAATTTTTCAACAACAGTTTCAGAGTCGTCCCCTGTCAGATCTGTTGAGTTTTGACTGGATAGATTATAAAGTCCCGGAAGAAGAAAAAATCTTTGCATCAAAACTTGTCAAGGGAGTCTTTGAAAATACCGAAAGTATTGACAGGACAATTAAACATTATTCCAGGAACTGGGATATCAGCAGGATCAGTCAAGTCAGCAAGGCTATTTTGCGATTGTCGATTTTTCAAATGATGGATACCGCAAGCAATACGCCCCCAAAAGTAATTATTGACGAAGCCATTCGTTTAAGTAAAAAATACGCAGAGGATGACGCGGGAAGGTTTATCAATGGCATACTGGACGCATTGTATAAACAGGAAAAAAATACCTGATTGTTATGGATGATAAAGGCAGAAATCGAATTACCGGAATTGAAAATCAGGACAGCCGAAGTTCATTTCAAATGAGCCAAAATGACCATTCGCTTAAATCCAAAACAGGTTGGCTTGTCTTTGTCATTGTGATACTAACGTCATTTCTGGTTGCAGTCGGTCTTTTGGTTTTCAGCAAATACGGGAATCCATTTGCAAGCAAGGAAAAATCAAAACTTGCTGACATCAAGGTAATGGATGATGAGCGTCTTCGCAATATTGCGCCTGAAGCTGAAGACTTGCCTTCTGACAAGGATTTGCTGACAGCAATTAAATTGTACAAAAGCGGATATGTAAAATCGGCGCGTTCGGCATTTGACAAAATTGTGGACAGTTCTGCAGAAAATGATGTCAAATCATTTGCCCTTGTGTATATGGGCATTATTGCCGATGAAGAAGGCAAATTTAATCAGGCAATTGATAACTTTAGAAGAGCAGTCAAATTTAATGCAAAAAATTATTATGCTCACTATAACATGGCAATGGCATATAAACACAAAGGCGATTACCGGGAAGCCAGGGAAGAACTCGAACTTGCCCATAAAATAAAACCCGATAGCAATGATATTTCAACTCTAAAAGGAGAGCTGGAGTTTGAAACAGGCGACTACGAGGGATCCGAAAAAACACTTAAAGACCTCATTGAATCCACAAAAGATGCCAAAGCGTACTACAATCTTGGAATAGTCTATAAAAAAGAAGGCAAGCTGTCCGAGGCAAAATCTGTATTCCTGAAAGCGGTAGAAGCTGAAGGATCTCCTGAATCAGTTTATTTGTCTCTGGTAGAGCTCGGAAAACTTTACGCAACTGAAGAAGATTATGAAAATGCCCAGTTGTATCTTATGCGTGCATTAAAATTAAAACCTGAAAATGCAAAACAATATTACAACCTTGCCGTTATTCAGTATTCAGCGGGAAAAAAAGAAGAGGCAGAGAAAAGTCTTGACCGGGCATTGAATGGCGTAATGGAAAAACCGGAACACTATATTTATATCGCAAATTTATACAAAAAATTAAATAATATGGAAGCAGCCGAAGTTGCTATAAGAAAGGCAAGGAGCATGGCTCCCTTGCATCCGGAAGTATTGAAGTCATTGTCGGATATATTGATTGAGCAATCTAAATGGACAGAGGCTGTTGATTATTTGAAAAAGCTTTCTGAAATTAACACAGGTTCCATTGAGAAGGCTCAAACTTTCTATCAGTTGGGACGTGCGTATATGGAGTCTGGAAGTTTTGATAATGCCCGGCATTATCTTGAGGAGGCATATTCTCTCGACAGCGTCAACGAGGACGCTCTGATTGCGCTGGGAAATCTGTATCACATGAAAGGAGAATCCCACAAGACCATTGGGCTTTACAAAAAAGCTCTTGATATTAATCCAGATAATGTGGCGGTATTGAAAGCTCTTGGTATATTGTACTTTGATCTTCATTTATTTTCCGAAGCTGAGGATACTTTCAAAAGGGTTTTGGAACATCCGTTAAAAAAAGACAAAGATACATATTTCGTTTATAACTCGCTTGGGAAAATATATAAATCCAAAAAAATGTATCAAAATGCAATTACTTATTTTCAAAAAGCCGCAATTACAGATGATGCGGCTATTCAATTTGAAGCCTTAATGGAAATTGCCGATTGCTCGCTTCTTGCCGATAAACCCGCTGCGGGGGTTTTTTCCAAAATTGAAAAGGCAATTGCATTAAAACCAGAGTCCTACGAGGCAAGGGTTATGCTTGCAAGAGCATTAATTAAAGACGGCTCGGCTTCGTCGCGGGATCGGGCAGAAGAAGAAATTAAAACAGTAATAGACATGGCAAAGAAGCCAGAAGTTTTATCACGAGCTTATACAATACGCGGTATTATTTATTTTAAACAGGGATTTTATAAAAAAGCTATTGATGATTTTAATGCCGCGTTGGACTTTGATCCATCCAATAGCGAAGCGTTTCAAAATAAAAGCGCCGCCTCGCAACAGCTTGAGTCAGAGCTGTAAATATAAGATTTTGAATATATTTTTGCCTTCATGTAGCAGCCCAAATTGACTGTGTTCAATTTCAGGGCTCCCTGCGTAGATTTTTTCAGCGTAGACCTGATCCATTTCCAGAAAATGCATGGATGAATACGCCAGGTTGTAGCAACCCAGAATCATTCCTGCTGTGTATGGATTCAATGGGGCAGTATCTGCGAATGTCTTGTCTTCAAAGCAATGTATGACGATGATTTCTATTTCGCCGTCTTCCGATGATTCTGCCGAAAAATTGCCAAAACCATGCAGCGATAAAATTGAAAGAAGTTCCAGAAATTTATCAAAATCCTTTTTGCTTGTCAGATGTGGTTGAAAATCCTTGAAAGAAAGAAAAGCTCCATGATGCCCGGCACGAAAAAGCGGTTCCCAGGACGACTCTCGAATTTGTCCGCTTTTTGTCATTTTCAGCATATTTTCTTTTTTAAATTCTTTTATTAAATTTTCATAGTATTCAAGATACATTCTTTCATATTGAACACCTTCGAGTTGAATGAATTCAGAGGATTGCCTGAGCTGGTTCGCCTTAAAAAAAATATTAAAATTTTTAGATAATTCCATGTTGTCCTTAAAAAATTTTTATTATCAAATTCTCAGCGTTTTTTAGCGTAACAAAATATAAATTTTCAAACAAAGCTTCGTCGGCAGCGGAAAAAAGCCCTTTGGTAAAACCCAAAACATAATAATCGTTATCGGAAGTTGATTTTTCATTATGAGTAAAAGTAATATCCCACATTGGGTTGTGATTGTTTAAAATATAATCGCCCATTCCCAATAGACGGTAAATAATTAACCCCAGCCTGATTTTTTGGTCTATTCCGGTTGCATTGCCAAATTGTTTGAATATATCAGACAGCATTTTACGAGTATTTTCAAAGCAGATTTCTTCGATTAAATTTTTAAATGAATCAGGCTTGAGTATCGAGTATTCTTCAAAAAGTATGGAAATTAGGGATTGTCTCACGGGAATTGGGGAGAAAACAACTGGTATATGATTGATATGCGTAACGTTCGTTGATTTATCCTTCTTGATATTTAATTTGAAATTCATTGGCTGCGCGACATCTTTTTTTAATTCCCCCTGCAGATCATCTTTGGATTCATTTGCACGGGCAATTTCTTTTTCAGAAATTTTATCTTCCTTCTCAGATTCTGGGTCGCTTGATTGGGACATATCCATTCGGAAATATTTTTGCATGGCAACTTCAAGCAGATCAATAATTTTATCATCATCAGCAATATCGATAGACTGTTTAACTACTTCTTCTCCGATAAGCATATTCAGGCGGGTTGCATTTAAATCATTGAGTACCCCGGAATCCATTCTCTCCTGAAGGGCTTTTATCATTGTATAAAGTTTTTCGCCCATTTTGGTTAAAATTTCGCAAGGGGAAATTTATGGCAGAGTTCGTCCACAGAGTGTCTGACTTTTTCAATTACAGCGTCTGTTGGATTATCCAGCACATCGCTGATGAGATTTCCTGTCCATTGAAATTCGTTTTCTCCAAAGCCCCGCGTAGTCAGGGCTGGCGATCCTAATCGTATGCCGCTGGCAATAGCTGGAGGATTTGGGTCAAACGGAAGAGCGTTTTTATTGGTTGTAAAACCCGCTTTTTCCAGTAATTCCTGTGCATCCTTACCTGTAATTTTCTTGGATTCAAAAGTATTTACCAGAAGCAAATGGTTGTCCGTACCCCCGGAAACCAGATTTAAACCGCGCTTTAAAAGGGTTTCGGCCAGAACTTTTGCGTTAATTAAAACCTGTTCCTGATATTTTTTAAATTCCGGTTGCAGCGCTTCGCCAAAGGCTACCGCTTTAGCGGCAATTACATGCATTAAAGGCCCACCCTGAATACCGGGAAAAACCCTTGAGTTTAGCTTACTGAAATGTTTTTCCTTGTTTGACAGGATTAAACCGCCCCTCGGGCCTCTCAGGGTTTTATGCGTTGTTGTGGTTACATAATCTGCATATTCCATCGGGCTTTGATGCAGTCCGGCTGCAATAATTCCGGCAATATGCGCGATATCGGTCATAAGCAAGGCATCCACAGAGTCGGCGATTTCTTTAAACTTTGCAAAATCCAGTTTTCTCGGATAAGCCGAAAAACCTGCGATAATCATTTTTGGCTTTTTTTCTCGCGCAAGCCTTGCCACTTGATCAAAATCAATGAGATGAGTTTTTGGATCCACCGCATAACCTGTCGGGTTGTAAACAATGCCAGAAAAATTTACGGGAGATCCATGGCTCAGGTGTCCACCATGAGCCAGATCCATTCCCAAAAAAGTATCTCCTGGCTTGAGGGCATGAAAAAAAACAGCCATGTTGGCCTGCGCTCCGCTGTGTGGTTGAACATTGGCGTAACCGGCGTTAAAAAGTTTTTTAGCCCGGTCAATCGCTAAATTTTCAATATCATCGGAGGGACCGCAACCCCCGTAATAACGTTTTCCTGGATAACCTTCTGCGTATTTATTTGTCAAGGAAGATGAATAGGCCTGACGCACGGCCAGGGATGTAAAATTCTCTGAGGCAATTAATTCCAGAGTATTGGATTCTCGATCCTCTTCTTTCATAAGGGCATTGTATACTTCCAGATCCTGCTTTTTGATTAAATCGTACGACATGCGCCTTTATTCCAATTTTAATCTACATGAAAAGTGTTTATTAGTGAATATGAAAAAAAGGTTCCATTTGAGCCGGGTATAAACCGCGATATTTGTGTCGCAATTTATGCACAAGACAGGTGCACACTTACCCTCATTTATTGAATCGGTATATTTTATTGCTCGACATTCTATCGTGATATTTTTTTTATTAGACATATGAAAGATTTTAACGGCAATAACGGTAATGGTAATAAAGAAAAAAATAATAGAAAAGCCATTGTAGGTTTCATTATTCTTCTGGCTCTTTTGGGAGCAGGAATTTCATACTTTTATTCCGCATATAAATCAAAGCGCCTCATTTCTGAATATGACCCGCAAAATATTGACCAGGAATTTCAAAAACAAATTGAAACATACAAGGGATTTCTTGCCGTAGAACCTGAAGACTATGAAACAATGCACAAGCTTGGGAAGCTTTATATAAAATTAGCTTTGTATGAACCAGCAGTAAACATACTAAAATCAGCGTATACAATTTCGTTAAAGAAAAAAGCTCCGTTAAAAAAACAATATGAAATACTGCTGGATCTTGCCCTTGCCCAAAAGGGGGTCGGACAGGAGAATGACGCGATCAAGACACTGGAGCTTGCCAAAAAAATAGAACCCGAGCTGGTCAATGCGTACAATGAAAAAGGCAAAATCCATGATGATCGTAAAGAAATAGATAAAGCAGCGCGCGAATACAAGACTGCTATAAAAAAAGATCCAAAAGATCCGGAGGCCTATAACAGACTGGCACAGCAAAGATTGGCGGCAAAAGACGAAGATGGCGCCATACAGTTGTTAAAAGAAGCTATACTCAAGAATCCTGATAACGGAGATGCCTGGGCCAACCTGGGAGATTTATATCGTTTAAAGGGGGAAAATGAAAAAGCTATGAATGCTTATGACATGGCGTTAAAAAAAGATCCCCAAAATCCAGATTATCTTTATAAAAAGGGTCAGGCCTACCGCGCGATGGGGGATAAGGACAAAGAACGGGAGTATATAAAAAAAGCTCTTGAAAATGATCCAGGGCATGCGAGGTCTCTGGAGCGTATGGGAGATTTTAAAAATATCGAAGGGGATATTGAAGGAGCGCTTTCATATTATAGAAAAGCATTGGAAAGGAACCCTTCAGATAAATTACTTCGAATGAAGTATGAAGATTTATATGAGGCGCTAAAGGAAAAAAATGGAGGCGGCCATACCCGTCTGACTGGTACAATAAAACCGGATTCTCAGGGGGATCTCGATAAAACTGGAAAGGGCGATGGTACAGAGGGGGCTTTTGGTTCGGAGCATGGAAAAACTGGAGACAAGCAAAATAATGCAATCAAGGATAAACCTCCCGAAGATAAATCCGGGAAAGCCGCTGAGCTTGTGGAGCTGGGAAAAAAAGCAGGAAGAAACAGGGAATTTGACAAGGCCGAAGATTACTTTAAGCAGGCTCGCGATATAGATACACGGTTTCCCGAAATAAATTACATGGTTGCGCTTGCCCAGGACAATCAAAAAAAATATGAGGACGCGCTTGGAAATTACAATGCTGAGGTAAAAGAAAACCCGGTAAATGCCATGGCGTTTTACTACATGGGGAGAATTTATTATCGAAAATCCATTTATGACCGGGCTCTTGAAATGTTTAACAAGGCAGTCAGTATCAAGCCTGAATTTGACAGCGCCCAGTATTCCGCCGGTCTTTGTTATGATAAACAGGAAAAGAACAAGGAAGCGATCGGCGCCTATCAAAAAGCAGTAAAAATAAATGGCTCGCTGTTTGCAGCCTGGAAAAATCTTGGTATTTCCTATAAAAAAACGGGACAATATACCGAGGCAAAGGAAGCTCTTGACCGGGCTGAAAAATTAAATTCAAAAGACGACGATATATATTATCAAAAGGGCGAAGTCTTTTCTCTACTGAATGATTTGTCCACCGCTGAGTCTGCCTATAAACAGGCAATTGCTCTGAATCCAAAACACTACGAAGCCAATTTTAATCTTGGCCTGCTCTACGTTAAAGAAAAAAAGTATGCGGAAGCAAAAGTTTTGTATGAATCGATCCTGGATTTCAAAAAAGATGATCCTGAGGCGCTTTATCAACTGGGTTTGATTTCCGAAGGACAGGGACAGTCTTCGGAAGCAACAAAATATTATCTACAGGCAACTTCTGCCAATCCCAAATACCTGAAAGGATATATCAATCTGGGGAAATTGTACGCATCCCAAAAAATGTCTCAAAATGCAGAGGAGGCGTATCTTAAGGCTTTGGATATTGATACGACGTCGTATGACGCCAACATAAATCTCGCCAATCTCTACTACCGGGATAAGAAATTCTCCAGCGCAAAACCATATTACGAGAAAGCTCTGGCGAAAAATCCGGACAATGAGGATACGCGTCTCAACTTCGGCATTTGCCTTGAAGAAAGCGGCTCTTTTGATCAGGCAAAAACGCAATATCAGGAAGTAATTGCAAAAAATCCCGGGCACAGACTTGCCCTTGAGAGACTTGGTTTTTTATATTATCGAAAACTCAAGAATAATGCGCAGGCCAAAGTGACTTTTGAAAAACTTCTGCAGGTATATCCGGATCATCCCGATAGACAAACTATAAAAAACATAATCAATAGTTTGTGAGGAAAATGAAAAAATTCAATATATTTTTGCTTATTATATATATTTTTTCAATATCATTTACCGATAAACTTTATTCTCAGAAAAAAACTGCAAAGGCTCAAAATAACAAAGAAAAAAAGGAGCCACGGAAGGAGGATCCGAAATTAAATATTGTTGAAAGAATGAGGCTTGTATTTAAATTTGGAAATGTTTCGCAGGTTAAGGAAAGTCTTGATAAAATCAAAACTCTAAAAGAAGACGAGCAAAAATCGCTGATTCCGGATATAAAATTATTGTTTGATTCAACAGACCCCCTGATTCAGAAAGCTGTAATCCAGGCAGTAGCCGATGTAACCTGGAGCGACCTTGATGAATCTATCATTAAATTTCTGGACAGCGAAAATATGCTCATTGTTGCCACCGCCGCAAATGCGATACATAGAAAGAAAATTACAGAGGCCATCGCGCCTCTTGTTGAAAAACTAAGAAAAATAGATTATACGCAATCCGATACATATGTAAATGATTTTATCAGCGCTTATTCTGGTTTCAAAGATTCTACGTTGAAAGATTTTATGTTTGAAAAATTGCGCGACGAAAAAGTGCTTAATAATTACAAGACATTTATGATTAAATATCTTGGTACTCTGGACAATGCCCAGGATGAAATTAAAAAATATTTGCTTGAGGTCTCCGGCAATGAAAAAGAAGATTTAAATCTCAGGGTGTATTCTGTTCGGGCTCTCGGAAACATGAAGTATATGGAGGCAAGGGATCCGTTTAAAAAACATCTGAACGCCATAGACTCCCTGACTGAAAATGATAAAAAAAGGGAAGTGTT
>JAOUFE010000180.1 GCA_029858425.1 Spirochaetia bacterium
CTAATTTTTTCTTTTTTTTAAAATCTTCTGGCATTGAATTCTCTTATTGTTTATTTTCTGTTTTTTCGACAGATGGTTCTTCATTGATCTCTGCTTCTTCCGTTTCTTCGGTTTCTTCAAAGTCTATATTTTCCGCAATAGTTTCCATGATTTTTCTGGCCGTAGCTTCGCCGATCCCCTCAATAGCAACGAGGTCATCTTCTTCAAGGTTAATGATATCTTCCAGATAATGAATACCCGCTTCATTTAAGATGGCACGCACTCTTTTCGTTAAACCCGGCAGCTCTGCCAAGGGAGTGCCGTCCTGCGATTCTCCTGATTTGACGGCAAATAAATCATCGAGTCTCATACGGGCTTCAGGCGATGCCATGTCCGTTGAAAACTGGCCTTCGCTCTTGACATCAATTTTAAAACCGGTAATGGATGACGCAAGCTTTACATTGGAACCATCTTTACCGATGGCCAGGGATAAATCCTTGTCTGCCACAACAGCAAGCGCCTCTTTATTATTCATATCTACTTTCACCATACTTGGTGTTACCGGTGAAAGTGCGTTGGTAACAAACTCTTTAAAGTTTTCTGAAAATTCAACGATATCGATACGCTCGTTGCCAAGCTCCCGGACTATGGCCTGAATGCGCACGCCACGTACCCCTACGCATGCGCCTACCGGATCAACATCGGATCTTGATGACGTAACAACTACTTTTGTGCGAATTCCGGGGATACGTCCTATTTTTACAATATTTACGATACCGTCATAAATTTCCGGCACTTCCATTTCAAACAATTTTTGCACAAATTTTTTATCCGCTCTGCTTACCAATACCTTTAAAGCGTGATTTTTTTGATCCTCTTCAATGGAGTGCAATATTACTTTAATTTTGTCTTCAACGCGATATCTTTCGCCGGGTATTTGAAATTTTACCGGCATAATCGCTTCCACTTTCCCGAGATCAATATAAACAGTATCTCCTTTTTTTCTCAGGATGTATCCATTTATCAGTTCGCCAACCTTGGGGATATATTCATTTCTAATTCTGTTTTGTTCCAGATATCGCAGTTTTTGCGCCACAACCTGCATGGCAGATTGAACAGAAATCCTTCCAAACTCTTCAGGACTCTCTGAAACCTCGATTTCGTCGCCCATCTGAACATTCGGATACATTTTTGCCGCTTTTTCAAATTCTATTTGCATACCCGGCATAATTACATTATCTACAACAACCCGTCTGGCAATTAAAAATATTTTTTCATTTTCTTTATCGATGACTACGCGAACATTTTCGCTACTTTTGTATTTTCTTTTATATGCCGCAACCATTCCGGTTTCTATGATTGAAAGTACTTCATCCCTGTCAAAGCCTTTATCTGAGACAATTTGCTGTACGGCGTCAAAAATATTTTTTGTTAAATCTCCCGATGCTGTTTTTGTTCTCGCCATGTAATCCTCTTGTAATCGACTTTAAAAATCCAGATATAATCTTACCGACTTTATATCCTTGATATCAATTATTATGTCATTATTTTCTTTTACTTTTTTCAATTTTCTGTTTCTTTTCAGTTCCGCTGTTTTCCACTGACTTTTCCCGGCGTTTATTCCGAGAAAGTTCGCCACAATGGTTTCCAATTTGTTCCCGCCTGAGTCATATCGTACCTTCATGGGTTTATCCTGAAATCGTTGCCATTCTTCGAAATTCCTTAATTCCCGTTCCGCGCCGGGCGAAGACACTTCAAGATGGTAATCATCGGCCAGCTTTCCCGCGCTTGCCAAATCCGCTAAATTTGCGCTGCAGGCTCTCGAAAACCTGCTGCAATCGGCAATGGACGGCGTTCCCCAAGGATCATTTATTTTATCCAACAAAATACGGATTCTCAGGATTTTTTTCACGTTCGTTGCTGAAATATCGTATATCTGGAATCCTGGTTCAAGAGCCCGTTGCGCCTGACCAGTAATCTCTTTTAGCAGATCTAAATTTGCCATAATACAGCGATTTTATTACCCTGCTCGCGTAAACTGTAAAAAAAAGGCGGCCAAATCGCCACCCATTCAATATCAATATTTGTAAAACATCCTGTCAACCATTTTTATGCAATTCCGTCGCTTTAAAAAACAGCAGTTGAGCCTGTGCCGGAACAGGGGCATCGGGGTGCAGGTTTTCGGGTATTGCCGTTTTGCAGTACAACGGGGCATGGATGGATTTGGAATCCTATGCCATTTGGGCTTTTTGGCTCTGTAACTTAATGATCCTCGCCAAATTGGAAGCCAGAGTGGCGAAAAAGAATTCCGTTTTTACTCCTTTAAGCCGCCTCAATCGAACATAGCGCATACCTTTTGTTTTTAAATTGCCAAATCTGGGTTCAACTTCACCGGATCGTTTGCGATATATTTCTTTACTTTCAGGAAGCTGCATTTTTGCCTTCATGGCATTTCGAAATACCGCGTATGCATCATCTGCAATGGTACGATAACCGCGTTTGATATCAGCCCCGGTTACACATTGGTTTCTTGCGGAACAATAAATGCATTTTTCAAGAGTTCCTCCATAAAGACTGCCCTTTTGTCCCTTATGGTTTATATCCCGCAAATGCTCCAAAATCTTTCCTTGGGGACAGGTGTATTCATCGTTTTGTTCATTGTATTTAAACTTGTCCTTAGAGTAATCGTCCTCAATTTTTCTCCGGCGGTGCATTGAAATATATGGATCAATTTCCGGTTTTGTTTCCAGATATGCCAGATTTTTGCCACAATTGTAGCCGGCATCGGCATCCAGTATGATGGTTTCCTCTTCCTTCAATTTAATATTTTTCAATAACAATTCCACCATGGGTTCAAGCTGACTCTGGTCATTTGCCAGGAGGGCAAGGTGTCGCGAAGGTCATGGATGACCGGGAGCGACCGTTTTCCGAGGTACTAACTGTTGCAGCAACAATGATTCCATTATTGCTGATAACCTGTGCATTGTAACTTTCGTGGGCATTTTTTCCGTACTTCATGAGGCGACTGTCCGGATCGGTAAGATTCACAGATTTGGTTGTGGTATTCTCCAGGGTCGTGTTGATTTTTGAAGCCTTGTCCAGGGCTTTCTTTGCATCCTCTCATGTCAGGAAATAAAATGGGATGTGTATTAATATCTCCGGTTTTAGAAAATTACGAATTTAATCAGATTCAAGACGATCAGGCTGCCATTGGGTAATAATCTTGATTGGAAATTAACTCTCGGTAGGTCACACTCTGGCGCCGAACTATAGATCGGGCTAATAACCGGTCGAAGATATTTGATTCCGAACGCCTTCTGTTAAAACGATAAGCAAATTCATTTAGGTAATATGATATATTCTTGGGTTCAAAATGTGAAAATATTCCCCGATACCAGTTTTTTAAATTTCCAACAATCATATTTAACTCTTTCAAATGAATATGTTGATGATTTTCCTCCCAATGAGCAACCTTGATCAAGGAAAAGTTTAGGGATTTTTCAAGAAAATTGTAAGCAGGGTTACCATCCGTTTTTATGCGGGTTCCTTTTTTGAGCATTGGGATAAGATTTAACTCTATGGTATTTCTGGATTTGTCTTTCAGGGGTGAAAATCGGACTTTGGCAATTTTTCCATCTGTATTAAACTCCAGGAGGGTTAATATTTTCTGCTTTTGAGAACCTTTCCCTCCAATATCTATTTCGTCTGCCTGCACTTCTTGATCTGGACCACC
>JAOUFE010000058.1 GCA_029858425.1 Spirochaetia bacterium
CGAAAGCGACCGCAGGCATATTCGCCGTCGGCTTGTGACCATTAAAAAAGAATTGGAATCAGTAAGTCGTCACCGCGCCAATACGCGAAAAAAAAGAATTACCCCATCGTTTGCCATTGCAGGTTACACAAATGCAGGGAAAACAAGCTTGCTCAACATTTTAGGCTCGTCGTCCAAAAATCTTCTGGCCGAAGATCGATTGTTCGCCACCCTGGATTCGTATACCAGGAAAGTTTATCTTGGCGAGAAAGAATTCAGGCCATTGTATGCTACCGCCACGGATACGGTAGGTTTTATTCGAAATCTTCCGGTAAATCTTGTTGCGGCCTTCAAGTCTACGCTTGAGGAAATTACATATGTGGACAATATTATTCTCGTTGCCGACGCCTCATCGGTCAGGGTTTCCGAAGAAATAGGGGTAGTCAAAAGAGAACTGGAAAAATTAAACGTGGCCGAAAAAAACATTATACTTTTTTTAAATAAGGATGATCTTGTCCTTGAAAAAAATAGAAAAAAACTGGTTGAACTTTTTCCGGAAGCCATCTGGGGGAATACGCATAACAAGGAAGGAGTAAGACAATTAAAAGAAAAAATGTATGAACTGGCAGATCGACAAACGCCAAGGACTGCTTTTGTAAAATCAGGTTGACAGATACATTAAAAAATATTAAGGTGAAACATGGGTGTAACACAGGTCACAGTCGCAGTATCAAATCCGGCTGATAAAGAAAAACGCTGGGAAGGTCTTTTCCTTGTAGATACGGGCGCGATAGACTCGATGGTTCCGCGGCATGCTCTGGAGAGTATCGGAATCATGCCCGAATCAAAACGATCTTATGAATTAGCTGACGGTAGCGAAATTAAAATGGATATAGCAGGAGCCCGATTTGAGTTCATGGGGGAAATTGTGTATGGCTCGGTAATCTTTGGCGCCGATGACGTTGAACCGATATTGGGCGTAACCGCGCTTGAATCCGTCGGTATTGAAGTGGATCCGCAAAACCAGCGTTTAAAAAGATTGCCTGCGACGCGATTAAAGAAAGTAATACCGGTTTTTTAAAAATCCCCGGAAGGCGATTCTGCCTCATGGGTTTCTGTATCCATAAACAAATTCTTTTCTTTGAGAAATGCCAGCTTAACCGAGCCTGTTGGGCCGGCTCTGTGTTTGGCAATGATAATATCTGCCTGACCAGCCTGCTCTGGCGGCAGATCAAAATTGTACATATCTTCGCGATGAATAAACATGACCATGTCTGCATCCTGTTCAATGGCTCCGGACTCGCGCAAATCAGAAAGCTGGGGTCTTGTGTCTTTTCCTCTCTGCTCTATCGAACGATTCATCTGACTCACCGCAAGTACCGGTACATTTAGTTCTTTTGCGATAATTTTCAATGATCGCGAAATGCTTGCAACTTCAAGTTGACGGCTTTCCATCCCGCGAGATTTGTCTGTCATCAACTGAAGATAATCCACCACAACAAGCCCAAGCTCTTTATTGTACGATTTTAGCTGCCCCGACAGGCGACGGCATCGTTGCCGGAATTCCCATGATGTTAGATCAGGACTGTCATCTACATAAATATCTGCTGACTGAACCCGCTGCACAGAGCTTATGATTTTTCCCATTTCCTTTTCATTGATATAACCTTTTTGGATTTTTGATGACTCAAGGAATGCATCGGCGCAAACCAGTCTTAGCAATAATTCCAGTCTCGTCATTTCCAGGGAAAAAAACAATATGGGTTTTTGTGATTTCATTGCAACATATTGAGCCATATTCAAGGCAAGTGTAGTTTTACCCGCGCCCGGTCTGGCAGCAAGTACAATCATCTGGCCACCTTTAAATCCGCTCGTCATTTGATCGAGTTTATGGAATCCTGTTGCAAGGCCGGTGATACCGCCTTTGGATAACTTGAGGTTTTCCAGAAATTGCAGAAATTCAGCATTAATATCGCGAATGTGGCGTACGTTGTATGTCGTATGTCTGTCCGATATGGATACTATAGATTTTTCTGTTTTGGAAAGGATGTCATTAAGATCTGTTCCCGGGTTCAGCACAGAAGATTCAATTTCTTTTATTTCGTTTAACAGGCGTCGCCTGAGCGCCAGTTCTCTTACACGCGAGGCATAGGTGGGCGCTGCAATTGGGCTGCTTAATCCGGCCATTTGAATAATGGCGCTTCGATTCCCGGTTTTTTCAAGAAGGTTTTGATTTTTGAGCTCCGAAATTACCATCATGGCGTCGGGAATTTTTTGATGATCAAATAAATCAAAAATTATTTTGTAAATTATACGGTGCGGTTCAAAATAAAAGTCATCGGTATATACAATCTGACTGACATCATTAAATACATCAGGACTCTGAATAATGGAACCCAGAACGATTTGTTCAGATTCTGCATCAAATAGAGCCATCCTTCACAGCCTATTCTTGAGTAGAGTTTTCTGTTGAGTCAGACGCTTTTTCTTCAGCTTGGGATTCGGACTCGACTTCTTTTTCCGCTTTTGCTTTTTTGGGTGGTTCCGTGCTGCCTGTTTCATCCTGTACAAATACTTTAACGACAGGATTTACATTCTCATGCAATTTGAGCGTTACATTATAAATACCCAGGGTTCTGATTTGATCATCCAGATGAATTTGCCTTTTGTCGACAGCATGACCCAGCTTTTCAAGTTCTTTTTGAATCTGCATGCTGGTAACGCTGCCAAACATTTTACCATCTTCGCCAAGTTTGGCGGTAATTCGGACTTCAATACCAGCCATTTTTGATGATAACTCTTTGGCTAATTTTTCTCTTTTGGCCAGCTTCTGTTTCCGAACCTGGGTAAGAAAGGCAAGTTCTTTTTTAGACCTGGCATCGGCAGTAATTACGAGCCCTTCAGGGAGAAGATAGTTTCTTGCATAACCGTTTTTTACATCTTTAATGTCGCCGGCAAAGCCAAGCGTTGGAATATCTTTTTTTAATATTACTTTCATTGTTTTTCCCGATTTATTCAGTCGCCGTCCGGATTAACCGCAGCGTTACATTGATTTTCTATGCATCATCTGAAAATAATTTGGGGTGTAAAGCCTTTTTTCTAAATTCAAACCAGAAGTCGGTAAGACCGCCAAGAAGCAATACAGAAAATATAATCATGGATAAAACATCAAACAAAAAAGCCGTAATGATAATAGACAGGATAATGGATGCTGCAGGCAAAAGACGAACCTGAAGATAAAGCCAGAATATGCTTATTCCCTGAAATACAAAAAAAGAGGAAATAATGAAGAAGAGGTTTTTGGCGATAAATAAATATATTCCATGATATTCGAGCTTTAATACGGCAAAGAAACAGGCTCCCGAAACAATAAATATCCATAAAAAAAAGTAGGGAATTTGAACATACGCCATGTCTCCCATGCCAGGTTTGCGCAAATTTCGATAAACAAGAATTTTGCTCATTACACTTAATATCAGCAGAAAAAAAATCATGTCAGCAATAAAAACCTGAAAGGCTGCCAGTTGCATGAAGGAGTTGTACCATTCATCAAAACTGCCGGGGCTTGCAGCAACAGTCGTGTAAAATTCTAAAAAAATATTTTTAATATGATCCGGGTTTTTCAGATGAACATAAGCAAGACCAGAAAAAGTAATCAGAAACAGCAAAACAAACGAACCAATAAAAAAAATGGTATTTGGAACGAGTAGTAATGGGTTATTTCTTTCTACGGAAATTCCAATTTTTTGCACAATTTTCAGGTATTCCCGTTGCCGTACCTCAACTTGTTCGATTTTAACAATTTCTTCGCGTATATGTTTGCGATCTGGTATATATTCCACTTTTTTATCTTTTAACCAGGAATCGTGGGTCAAAGCAAACAGGATAATCAATGTAGAAATTAAAACCATCGCTGCGCCGCCGGGAGACCAGTACATCATTTGAAAGGACGGCGGCATTATAAATCCGGGAATAATCAACGACATGCTTATTATTCCCAGAAAATAAAAGTTAAATTTTGGTCTATAGATAAGGGCTATAAGGATTGCCCATAACAGGTCAAATGGAAAACCTGTTAAAGAATATAGCATTATCTAGGCGAATAAGGCATAAATCCAGCTGCTCTTGCACGCTTTATTGACGTGGCAACCACTCGCTGGTGTCTCGCGCAGCTTCCCGATAATCGTCTTGGTAGAATTTTCCCTTTATTGGAAACAAATTTAACCATTACTTCGGTTTTTTTGTAGTCTAATACATCTGTTTTTTCGGAGCAAAGTCGGCATACTCGTTTTTTGAATTTTGAAGCCATTCGGCCGTCTCGTCCCTGTCTTCTGTCGTCGTCTGATCGCCCCTGATTTCTTGTTTCGCTATGTTCTTCCATTTATTTCTCCTGTATTAAAAAGGAATGTCATCGTTAAAAGGTTCCGAGAACCCACTTGAATTATTTTCTGCCCTGTCGCCTGTTTCTGTGGAAGCAGGCGGTACTGCGCCCTCGCCAGCGCCTTTTGAATCCAGGAATTGAAAGCTTTCAACAAATATTTCTACCTTACTTTGTCTTTTACCTTCAGCATTTTCCCATGATGAAAATCTCAAAGCGCCATCGATTCCCACCCGGCGTCCTTTTTGAGTATATTTGCTGATGATTTCTGCCAGTTTGCCCCATGCAATACAGTCAAAAAAACCGACCTCTTCTTTATTTTCTCCATCTTTTTGAAAAATGGTTCTGTTTGAAGCAAGGGTAAACCGGCATAAATAACTGCCGTTATTGGTTGATTTCAGTTCTGGATCGCGAGTCAATCGCCCGACTAAAACTACTCTGTTGATATCATTCGCCAAATTATTAACCCGCTTTTACAATCATGGATTTCAATATGTTGGAATTTACTCGCAAATCGGCATTTATCTGAGACAGATTCTCCGACCCTGTCGTTAATTGCCAGCAGTTAAAGTTGCCGCGCTTGTGATGGTTCTTTTCATGGAATAATGGTTTGCTTCCAAGGTTGTCGGCTTTTGAAATTTGAGCGTTTCTCCGGACAAGATTGGTTTTTATTTCTTCCCGAATTGTATCCAGCGCTGCCGCATCTTTTTCTACGAGTACAAAAGTCATTTCATATTGTCCCTGTTTATTTTGAGCCATTATTCCTCCGTATTATTCCAAATGAATATGACAAAGTAGAAAAAAACGACAGATTGACAACCCTTTTTCAAAAATATAATGAACTGCTCGAAAAGAGTTTGGAGTATGGGCATGAACCTCAATAATCAGATCAAAATGTCTTGTAATGCGCAGTTTTGGGGCGCTTCGCGCCCCAAAACTGCGTCAGTCTAAATCATTCTGCCTGAGCTTTCATTGCTTTTTGAGCGGTCTTATCGAATGTAATTTTTTGCTTTTCAATATACTTGACGGATTGCATGTTGCTGAAAAGGAAATATCTATGAAAAAAGGACTGAATGTTTTTGCATTAACTATTTTTATTGTTTTTGCGCAATCTGTTTATGCGGCTCAGCATAAAAGCAAAAGTGGGCTATTTACCATTACGTTAAGCGACGGCGCAAGTGCTGTTTTTGGTGGGCTAAATCCGGAACAATTGTTTGCGCAAGAGGTTGATAGCCTGCTAACAACTCTGGATAAACAAGTAAATACCACAACCCTCGGGGACACTCTCAAGATGATGGCCAATTCACAGGATATGGCCACCAGAGGTCTGGGTGTTACTTATGGAACCAATCACAAGATTTTTATTATTAGCGCCTCAGTAAATGCAGGAGCTGGCCCCCTTTTATCTCCAGCAGAAATAAGCAATCAACTATCGAATATTGGTCCGGGTAGGATTCCTTCCGTTGGCATTGGCGCCCAGGCTAGCGTGGTTTTGGGGGTTTCATTAAAACAATTTGGTTTGGGAGAGATTGGCTTTTTTAAGCCTGAGAATCTAAACATATTTGTCAATTATTTTACTCTTTCTGTTCCGGTAATCCCTGTTGTTCCGCCAATCCCTGTAAACCTGAAAACAGATTCTTTTGGATTGCATGTCCAGTATAAGATTATTGAGGGTAGTCCGAACAGAGCAAAAAATAGCATCAAAAAAGATGCCAATGATTCCAATGAAGAGAGTGATGGATCCCCTTTCTTATTCTATTGGGGCGGACTGGACATTACGACGGGCATGGATTTTACATCAAATAAAATCTCAATGGATGTTAGTTCTTTGCTTCCCTCATCAATTTCATCTGGAACTACAAATATAGTTACTTTTAATGTACCTCAAGGATCCAGTCTGACATTTACAAATGGTACAGCGACCATTCCCATTGAAGTCTCTACAAGTGTCCGCCTGTTGTCGGTTTTTACTTTTATGCTCGGAGGCGGTGTGGATATTAATATGGGCAGTTCCGATATTGGAGTTAATGACAAGTCAGGGAATGCCAAGTTAGACATTATGGGTTCTACTGGAGGTACTCCTGAAAAAATTGGATCTGTAACTGTGCATCAAAAAGCGCCATCGGCCCCTATTGATGCAAGAGTGTTTTTGGGCGCCCAGATAAACCTGATTCCCTTGAATCCCAACAATGTTTTGAGTCTTTCTGTAATAGCCAGTTTGGCCTCAGATAAAACTGTTGGAGTACATGTCGGCTTGAATATGGGATTTTAATGGAATATATTATTCGGATGAAAACGACCACCCTTAAATTTTTTTTGCTGGCTTTTGCTTTCCAGGTTTCGGTATTTGCCGGAGAAGAAAAGGTTACGGTGACTTTTTTAAAAGGGAAAGTTTTTGTCATTGCCGATAAAAATGAAGCCCCGGTATCTATCGGACAGGAGCTTGCAGTCGAGTCTAAAATCAAGACACTTTCAAGCTCGATGCTTTCGTTCTCATACCGGGGAGGGCAATACAGAGTTTCGGCCAATCAAACGATTCATTTAAAGGAAATCGTAGGGTCGCAGGATTCCTCCAACTCAAGTTTTTTCAACAAAATACTTAGAAGAGAAAATGAACCAAAACCCACCATCGTTGCGGGAGTTCGAGGCAAGCCATCGCTCCAAAACAATGCCGGTGCAAACGCCCCTGACTACCATCAATTAATTGGCGAAGGGAAGTATCAGGAAGTGATTGACAGCTTGATTCACCCTGAAGTTTTTCAGGAATGGAAATTTTTAGCGCTTGCCTATGATGGTCTAAATAAATATCCGGAAGCTGTAAAATCTCTTGAATCGGGTCTGTCAAAAGCAGTTCGTGAATACGACAAAATGGACGCATTTTACAATTTGGGGCTTTTGCACACAAAATATGGGGAATATGGGAAAGCTATTAAATGCCTCCTTGAAGTGACCCAGCTTGCCAAAGATCAGCGAAGAATTTCGCCTGAAACATGGTATCTGCTGATAAAAAATTCCGAGATGACAGGAGACGATGATTCTGCAAAAAAATATCGCGGGAAATTGATCAAATTTCATCCAAACAATTTGTTAGCGCGCTCCGAGTCCAAATCCTGAAGCAATTCATGTTTTATACATATCAGGGCGACATTCTTTTCTGGAATGGGGATAATACAAGTCTCCTGTGCGACAAAATAGAAAAAGATTTGCGATTACAATATAGCTATTCGGGACCTTACTTTTTATACAATGAGAATATATTAAAAGCAAGGTTGCAAATGTTTGTGGATAATTTTCCAGGTTCTCAACTATATTATTCTGTAAAATCGCTTTCCAATATTCATATACTAAAGTTAATCGAAGGTTATAAATCATTTGGTCTTGATGTTGTTTCCGGAGGAGAAATTCAGCGCGGCCTTGCATCCGGGTTTAAAGGATCCAGAATGGTTTATGCCGGAGTGGGGAAAACAGAGGAAGAAATCAAGTTGGGGCTCAGGGAAAACCTAAAGAGCTTTCATGTAGAATCTGTTTCCGAGATTCGACAAATTGAACGGATTGCCAAACGTGAAGGATTGCGGGCGCCCATAACGTTGCGTTTAAATCCGGATATTCCGGTAGATACCCATAAGTATATTAAAACAGGAGTGGAAGGCGCAAAGTTTGGTTTGAATGCCGGAGAGCTTGTTGAGTCGGTTTCCATAATAAAGGAATCTGAAAACATTTCTCTGGTTGGCCTTCAAGTTCACCTTGGATCGCAATTGCTTGATAAAGAAGTGTACTTTAAAGGACTCGATTTTTTAACGAATGTCGCCCACAATCTGGAAAGTTCCCTGAGCACAAAAATTGAATACCTTTCGCTTGGCGGTGGATTTGGCATTGACTATAATTCTACATTTACCGGCGATATAAACGTCGAGTTTCCATTAAGTGATTTTGCAGCCGGGCTTGCAGGTAAAAAAAATCAAAGGTGGCGTATTGATTTTGAACCAGGAAGATTTATTTCGGCTCACAGCGGATTGCTTGTGGCGCACGTGCTTTACATAAAGCCCAGAAATGATTTTACCATTGCCATTACAGATGCCGGGATGAGCGAACTTATTCGTCCAGCCTTGTATGGAGCAACTCACAAGATTTTGTCGATAGTTAAGTCATCAGATGAAATGGTTGATTATGATGTTGTTGGGCCAATTTGCGAGTCAGGAGACTTTTTTGCAAGAAAAATGAATCTAAATAAGCTCAGGGAAGGCGATAAAATTGCCATTGCTCATGCAGGAGCCTATGGTTCGGTCATGTCTTCAAATTATAACTCCCGCCCCTATGTTCCTGAATTTCTTGTAACCGGTGAAAGTATCCGGTTGATTCGCCGTCCGCAAATGCCGGAAAATATTTATTCCCTGGAGTTATTGGCGTGAAAGTGTCAGGTACTTTACGATTTTGTTAATTATCGTTTCGGGAATGCGAATATTTTTGTCCTTTAACCGGTTTATATATTTTTTAAACGAGGACTCATGTGAGGACGATCTGGTAAATTCTATTAAAGCCTCTGTAAGGATACTCTCTATGGCTTTAAACAAATGCGGCCTGTCCGTAAGAAGTTTTTCAATCGGATGAAGAAAACGTTTATTGACTCCCCTGCAGATGGTTCGGTAGAATACAAATCTGGCAATGATATCGGTTTCCGAATTTTCTTCCAGAATACATTTTTGAAGAGCAGATAAATTAATATGATCTACAATTTGCGTGTTATATTTTTCCCGGCTTACCGAATGAATCAGGGTAGGAATAATCAAGGTTTCGTACATTTTTAAACGCGGGCAATTCTCATGGGTCATCTCGATTCCCGGAGGTACTTCCGGACAATCCAGATATAAAACAAGATCAACATCCGATTCTTTTGCGGCCATGCCAAAATTTACTGAACCAAGAAAGTCAAAGGCAATAATATCGCCGGAAGATCTTATCATTCGCGCCACGGTTGCGATTTCCCGGATTCTGTTTACGCTTGCGCGTGTCTGGAATTTTTTAAAGTAGTCTTTAAGCCCCAAAAACTGCTTGAACACGTCATTTTCAGGGAATGGATTTCTCATTTCAGAAATCCTCCTGTAAGATCATATTCCTCATTGTTAAGAACGTTGCATGATATTTCCAGAGAATCCGGGAAGGAAAACTCTGCGATATCATGAATTATTTTATCTTTAATGCGATGTAAAACAACGGATTGCAGATTTATCCTTTCGCGCTTTTCAAGAGTTATTTTGCAATAATATCCTCCGGATTCATGGCCGCCAAGGGTATCTACTTTGCCAAAATTGGAAGGGTTGATGCAAATTGTTTTGTCTACTTTCATAATCCCGTAATCGGAATGAACATGACCCGATAAAGCCAGAGCAGGCTTGCGGGCGTCAATATAGTTCCTTATGCCATGCGAGCCGACTCTGCCAAAGGAAGAAAGTTTGTCGAGAGTGCCGTATGCAGGATTGTGAAGCAATAAAATATCAGGATCGCTGGATTCAAAAAAAGTTTGCGGCTCGCTGTGCAGTTTGCCATCAACAATATACTCGTAAAAAACCACAGAAACCTGTTCCGGGATTCCCGATGTAGCAATAGGCGCGCCTCCATAGCCACAAAATTTTATTCCATTAATTGTTCTGCATTTCATGTGCATGTCATGCAGATACAGGGCGGTAAACTGGAGATCCAGATCATAATTTCCGGGAAGAAGCATGAGCTGACTGTTCGTATATTTTTCAACAAGCCCCTTCAAAAGTTCATATTTGGCCTTCATATTGGCCAGCGCTTTCTGGAAAAGTTTTTCATAACTTTTTGCTTTTTGGATAAAATCGGAAGAATAGTTTTCGGGCATTCTCAAAACAGACACCGCAAGCTCCGACGGAGTCCCTCTGATATTATGTTGCACAAGGTAAGCAAAAAACTCTTCCTGAATATAAACAAATTCATACAGTAATTTTTCTGTAAAAAATGCCTTGTAAATTAAATCTCCGGAAATAATATATAAATCGGCTCTGGTTTGCAAAAGAACCTGACGAAGATTTTTTAAATCATCATGAATATCCGTTAAGTAAATTATTTCCATGGATATTGCCCGGAAAAGAAATTTATTTTTTGAAAGTAATTGCTTGTAAATTTGTTATTGCGGTTTTGCTTGATTTCGTGGTAATCTCGAAATTGGCTTTCATCATTTGGGCGGGTTTCAGGGGACGGGATTTGCATGCGCAAATTCATTTTAATTGGTTCAGGGATAAAACAAATGATAAAAATAATTGCCGCAAGAAGGCTCCGGCGTATTCGGGTTTTATCTACATGAATACCGGCTTCCAGAATTCTGGTTACGGGATGTTTTAATCCCATCATAAATAACATGAAAATCCAGAACATCCAGCCGGATGAAACCGACAATGCCAGAAAAACAAGAAGGCTAAAAAATAAATACGCAATATATTTTTGCCGCTTGCCCAGAAAAACATAGGCAATATGACCGCCGTCCAGCTGACCAATAGGGAAAAGATTAATGGCAGTTACAAACAGGCCAACCCAGCCGGCAAAGGCAACAGGGTGTAAAACCAGGGCATATCCATCCGGAATTCGAACAAATATCTTAATCAGTATTTCGAATAACAGGGAACTTCCAAAAACAAGATCGTTTTTGCCCACAAGAAGCCCGGCATCGGGCATATTTGTCGGGATGGAATTTGATAATAGCAGTCCTGCAATTATGGCCGGAATGCTGGTAAAAAAACTCATCGCCGGTCCCCAATACGAGATATCAAACAGGGCTCTTTTGTCCGGAGGAAGACTTTTCATGCGAATAAATGCGCCAAGAGTTCCAAAGGGCGATAGAAACGGCATGGGAATAAAAAAAGGCAAAGTGGTTTCTACTCCATACTGGCGGGCATGCATATAATGTCCAAGCTCATGGGAGAGTAATATAACAATCAGGGTGAGACTGTACATCAATCCATCCAAAAATTTGTCCCATGGCTGGAGATGCGGCGAAAAGGAGTAATACGTCCACATCATGGAAAAAAAAGTAGCGGCAAACAATAGCAAATGCTTTTGCCAGATCTGAATAGGAATATCCCGAAAAATGGCGCGCCATTGGAGTAAAGTTTCCCGAAAATTCATTATAAACGTAACCAGGCTGATCCGGATGAGTATATTTGCAAGCGTTAAATTGGGTTTCATATACAAGCATTATTTATCCCTTTACAAATCCATAAATATTCCCCTAATGGATTATGCGCGCTATTTATCCGGGAAGCTTTGATCCTTTTACAAACGGACATCTTGATATTGTGGAAAGGGCATTAAACGTAGTGGATGAGCTGGTAGTTGCTGTCTTGAAAAATACCACAAAGAAAAGTCTTCTTGAATTGGATCAACGCATAGAGTTGATATCGGAAGTGCTGAAAAAATACGGCGATCGTGTGCAGGTAGAAAGTTTTTCAGGTCTTCTGGTGGATTATTGCCGCAGCAAAAATACTACCGTTGTCATTCGTGGCCTTCGCGCAGTTTCAGATTTTGATTTTGAGCATGCCATTTTTTTGATGAACAAAAAGATGTATGCGGATTTTGAAACGCTGTTTTTTATGAGCAGCAGCGAAAACTCTTTCATATCCTCGACCATTGTCAAAGAAGTAGCTTCTCTGGGCGGTAATGTTGCCGACCAGGTTCCGCCCGCCATAAACAGAAAGCTATCCGAGATATTTAAAAAGCCCTAATGATTGACGCAGCGTCTTTTAATCCAAAAGCTTCCGTAATATGAAAGCATCTCTCAAAGAAAGAATTTCCTGCGGATCTCTGAACAAACAAAATAATGAAACCCATGTTACAGTAGCGGGCTGGGTGAACAGTTATCGCGATCAGGGGGGTGTAATATTTGTGGATCTGAGGGATCGATCCGGTATTCTTCAGGTTGTGTTTGATCTGGCCGAAAGCGAAGATTTGTTAAAAAAGGCCGATCAGCTTCGTGATGAAGATGTGGTGATTATTTCGGGTCGGTTGAGATTGCGTTCCAGCGAAGCTGTTAATAAAAAAATACCCTCCGGAGAAATTGAACTGCTTGCTGCGAGCCTGGAGATTTTCAGCAAGTCCAGACCATTGCCGATTCCCATTTCAGAACATGAAGGCGAAGCTTCGGAAGACAACCGCTTAAAATTTCGTTATCTGGACATACGGCGCGGGCCCATGCAGGAAGCGCTTAAGAAACGCCATGAATTTATACACAAAGTACGCGACTATCTCAACAAAATTGGATTCTGGGAAATTGAAACTCCCATCCTGAACAAATCAACGCCCGAAGGCGCCCGCGATTTTTTAGTGCCATCGCGAATTATGCCGGGGGAATTTTACGCACTACCCCAGTCGCCGCAGATATTTAAACAAATTCTAATGATCGGCTCGACGGAGCGCTACTACCAGATTGCGCGGTGTTTTCGCGATGAGGACTTAAGAAAAGACCGGCAGCCGGAATTTACGCAAATTGACATTGAAATGAGTTTTATAACTCGCTCGATTATCATGGAAATGATGGAAAACATGATGCGCGACAGTCTCAGAGAAACTTTTAAAATCGACGTTGGCGAAAATATTCCAGTAATGAAATATCACGATGTCATGGAAAACTACGGATCGGATAAACCGGATATTCGCTTTGACATGAAGCTTGTGGAGCTTGGAGACTGGGCGGATACCACAGAATTTCAGGTATTTAAAAACACAGTAAAAAATGGCGGAAGATTAAAGGCTCTTTGCGTTTCTGGCGGCGCCGGGCTTTCGCGTAAAGAAATTGATGATTTGACGCATTGGGTGGGGCAGGATTTCAAGGCCAAGGGGCTGGCCTGGATTAAACATACCGATGCCGGTCTGGAATCTTTAATCGCGAAATTTCTGTTAGAGCCGAGTCAAAAAGAATTGATCCGGAGATGCGCTTCAAAGCCAGGAGACATTATTTTTTTTGCGGCAGACAAAGCCTCCGTTGTATTTGCCACTCTGGGAAATCTTCGTCTCAAGATGGCCGAGCGGTTTAAGTTGATTCAGGATAACGACTGGAAAGCTTTATGGGTCGTGGATTTTCCCATGTTTGAATATGATGAAACGGAAAAGCGTTTAAACAGCATGCATCACCCATTTACATCGCCGGTTGAAGAACACATCGAAAAATTAATCGGCGCCGCAGATCTTCTGGAAAAGGGACAAACTAAAGAGGCGCAAAAAGCGTTGATGGAAATTAATTCGGATGCGTACGATTTTGTGCTAAACGGAGTTGAAGTTGGCGGCGGCAGTATTCGTATACATGACAGCGAATTGCAGAAATCCATTTTTTCGGTGTTAAACATAACTCCTGAAGATGCCGAAAAAAGATTTGGATTTTTGCTGCGCGCGTTGAAATTTGGAACTCCGCCGCATGGAGGCCTCGCCTTTGGCGTAGACCGTTTGCTGATGCTTGCCCTAAAGCGCGAATCCATAAGAGACGTAATTGCATTTCCAAAAACACAAAAGGGACAATGCTTGATGAGCGAGGCGCCTTCGGATGTTGACGAGAAACAGCTTGGGGAATTGCATATTAAAAGTCTCTTTAAGAAGTAATTAAAAAAATATTATTTTTTATTTTTGGAACGCACGGTTTTTTTAGTCCGGCTTGTTTTTTTTGTACTGTTTACTTTTGGCGGTTCTACGCTAATCTTGCCAGCCCTGTCATCAATAAGATCCATCACAGTTTCCGGCGTTTCATCCTGACCATCCATTGCAATGGATGGTTCGCCTTTTGTGAGGCGCGGTTTTTCTCGCAAAATTGCATAGGTGGTAGAAACAGAAAGAAGGGCAATGGCAATAAAAAATATGAATACCAGAAAAAACTTACCCCAGGACAGATACGAAGAAAGATTATTTTCAGAGTCAAGTCCGGTAAACAAAAAAAGTTCATCGGCGCCTTTCAGCCCGATAACCGCATACAGAAAGAAAAATAATATATTTAAAAAAAGTTGTACGATAAATCTCATAATTATTATCGTTTGTATTTTTCATTATAATAATGCAAAATGTCTGTTTCAGAAATGATTCCGGCGATTTTGCCGTTTTCAAGTACCGGCAGCGCATGAATTCCCCCGGACAGGAGCATATCATTGGCTTCCTCAATGGATTTATTTATATCAATTGATTGGACATGCAGGGTCATAATATCCCTTACCTCCATATCTTCAATGAGCGGAATAATATTTTTATTGGATTTTTGAAGCAGCAGGGTTAAATTTTCAAGATCTGTTAAAGACAGTATTCCGGTAAGTTCCTCTTTGGAGTTTAATACCGGCAGATGGGTAAAGGTTTCGTTTTTTAGCAGATCCCATGCGCCATGAACGCTGGCGTTTTCGTAAATCACGATGGGGGATCTGGTCATATATCTGGCGACAGAATTTTCTTGCATACCTGACAAAGGAAAGGTAAATACGGCGTTGTCAAACAGTTTTATATTTGCGTGCTTTGAATGATCGCGTAATTGATTGCGCCGATAATCCCGTATTCGGGATTTGACACCAGATAGACAGGAATGGATTTCAGTAATTCTTTTGTTCTTCCCTTCTCGACGAATCTCTTTAAAAAACCGGGACTTTGCAGGATGGGCGCTATTGCCGGGGCAATTCCGCCCATTAGATAAATTCCGGACCAGGGGAGGCATCGAAGCGCCATATTTCCTGTTTCGGCGCCATAAATTTCGGAAAATATTTCCAGAGTTTTGCGGCATGTCGGGTCATGCCCGGAAACTCCATCACGGGAAATTTCTTCGGAACTTTTATTGCCGACGGAAGGGATAGCGGCGGAATTTACGGAGATATTTTTTTGCAGCAGAAATTCGTATATATTTTTCAGACCTTTTCCGGAAAGCAGGTCTTCCCAGGAAACATATTCTTTTTGTGATTGCAAATATTGGTAGAGCTCAATTTCTGTTGCATTGCCGGGAGAAAAATCAGCGTTGCCTCCTTCGCCCGCAATAGCCACCCGGTAATTTTTTCCCGGGATATAAATGCCCATGCTTTCCCCAAGCCCTGTGCCGGCGGCAATTACGGCTGCATTGGCATGATGGATTTTTTGGCCTTGATTAAGCGTTGTAATATCCCTTGGGTCAATAAAATCAATAGCATAAATCATTGCGGCAAGATCATTGAGCAAATAAATGCGTTTAAAATTAAAATGCTTTCTTGTTCGATCGGCATCGATGGTCCATTTTCGATTGCTCATCAGTATGGCATTGTTTTGAACCGGGCCGGCGCCGGCAATGCACAGGGTGGACTCTTG
>JAOUFE010000059.1 GCA_029858425.1 Spirochaetia bacterium
CCACTGGTCAAAACAAGCCTTACAGCTTCTTTCTTAAATTCTTCTGTGTGATTTTCTTTCATGGTAAACTCTCCTCATTTAAGTTTACCTAAACACCTTGTCTACTTTATCGGGGGTAATCCAATTAAAAGCTTTTGTAAGTATTTTATATTTTCTAATATTTGATGCGGGCCACCTATGCAATCGAGTATTAATTCACCCCTGTCGACTTTTAAATTTTTTGTTTTGCTAATTTCATTAATTAACTCGACAATGGTCGCATCACCAATTAAATCGGCAAGCCTGCTATGGTCGAGTATAGACAAATGGTTTGCTAGATTCATCTAATAACTTTCTTTAAAATCGTACTATGCCCTGGTACAAATTTTTCATATTGGTCACTAAGTTCAACAATCCAGTTGAGAACATTGTTTAAAGGTTGATTCACATCCGGCGATGTAGGCACAGGCACAGTGGTTGTATTTTCTTTGATCCATTGCCGCAGGGCGCCAAATTGTCTCCCGACGGTTCCTCTGCTTTCGTAAGCATCATTGTATTCTAAAAGTTTTTCTATAAAAGGGTGGTTAAAAAAATTATATTTTAAAATTTTTTTAAATTCATCAAAAGACATGTTCTTTTTAGAGATTTTATACCTTCGCAAATCAGCATGCGCGCATTGAATTTCTATTTTGTCGGAACTTTCCTGATTATGATAAATCGCATATAGACTACCTACATCCTTCGACATTGGCAAAGCCGACAACAAAAAAGACATTTGTTCATTGATGATTTCAAATTCTGAATCTACAGTATTGTTGTTCTTTGTATATTCCTGGAGTTGGGTCTTGACGGAAGAGTAGACCTGGTCGTTGACCAGAATGCTGTCTTCAATGATCGAATCAAAATATATGTTATCATCCAAATCTAAATTTATTTTTACGGCAGCTTCATGATTGAAATTCTCTGAAATGCCCAGGCCGGCATGGGTAATATTATTCGAACCAACAAGGGCGTCTTTGCCATATTCAATGAACGCTTTTAAATGAATACGGTTGTTGATAAATAACCGGCCGCCTTTTTCTTTAATGGTCTCGTACACTTCTAGATCGCTATAGCCATTAAGTATATCGTGGGGCTTCCAGGTAGTGATCACAGAAAATTCATCTTTGCTGTTTCTTGTTTTGAGCAACTCGGAAATTGTCCGGTGCTTTATATAAGGTGAAAAGGCAACAATAATTGATGATCGGTTAAATATATTTTGTGTTTCCAGAAAAAGTTCTTTGCCGTAGATAATCATACAATGATAAAAATATTAATTTTGTTAAAGCATAAGAAATATAATTGTTCTTTGCTGTCAAGATATATAGATAAATGATATACGCAAAATTTTAGGTATAGAAGACCTAAATAGCTATTAAGTGGTTGTAGGTGAAATAGCTCGTAAATTTCGAAACGATAATAAAAATAAATATTGGGTTTTCAGGTATTTTATTTCAACGGTGCAAGAGATAACGCATATTATGGGTTAAAAACAAAATTACAATAATTTATTCCAGGTGATAATTAACGAGGTATGCGCAAGAAGCAATTTTGCGACCCATTTCATTGTTCTATTTTACGGAAGTTGTTGTTTGATTTTTCGTGGCAAACAAATGAAATTAGACCTGTAATAAAATAGTTGTCTGGTTGATATAGAAACCAAAGTGTTGCCCCATGGCAATACTAAAATCCAGGGCACACCTGACTATATATTTTTTCCCGGGTTTTTAGAGGTGCCCTATATTCAATTCAATATTTAATTTTGCCTGTATGACCCCCCGAATGCCCCAGATGTCTGAGGGATTGCGGCATTCCATCGTTTGATTGAAATCATTTCGATATGTCGTTTCGCCGTTTTTGATAAATCGTTTATCGATTCATGTATCGCCGAAAATAGAAAATCGTTAAACGATTCCCGTAGGGACAGGTCATGCCCTGTCCCTACATAAAAACATGACCATACGGAATAATCCGTTCATTAAACCTCAACCCGCAATCTTGTCAGATTTTTTTATGTTGGGAAGCGGAATGGGTCTACCTTCAAGATGTGCGGTCTGTAGCCATTCATCGATAATAATTTCTGCCTGGGCAATAGCTTCTTGCCGGGTTTTGCCATCAGCCATACAACCTGGCAGCTCGGGAACTTCAACAAGGAATGCTTTGTCGTCATCGCTCCATTGAATCAACATTTCATATTTTGAATTCATCTGTATTTCCTGAACTGGTTTTATGCAAATTGTATTTCAAAATGATATTTCGAATTTGCTTTATCTGGTATCTTTTTGCCAAACTACCTTGTGGTTGTAAATTAATAATTTCGGGAATGCCTTGCCTGGTAAAAATATGGTGACTGCCTTTGACACGACAATGGAAACCGGTCTGAATTAAAAATTCACAAACATGTTTAAATGAAATATTCTTCTGGTTATCCAGTATTTTAACCAATGTTTTTTGCGATGGATTCATATCCCATAATATGAATAGATTTTTTAACAATATTTTTTCATTTACAAGGGGGGTGACGTAGAACGCCCCACACCAATATTTTACAAAATTTTGATGCTTGGTGACTGATTGGTGCGGGGCGGTCGAAGTCAGGGGGGCGTCCCCCCTTTATAAAAAAAACACTCATTTACCGCTCTCCTTAAATGGTCACAAATTAAGCCGACAACAAAAAAGACATTTGCTCATTGATGATTTCAAATTCTGAATCTACAGTATGGTTGTTCTTTGTATATTCCTGGAGTTGGGTCTTGACTGAAGAGTAGACCTGGTCGTTGACCAGAATGCTGTCTTCAATGATCGAATCAAAATATATGTTATCATCCAAATCTAAATTTATTTTTACGGCAGCTTCATGATTGAAATTCTCTGAAATGCCCAGGCCGGCATGGGTAATATTATTCGAACCAACAAGGGCGTCTTTGCCATATTCAATGAACGCTTTTAAATGAATACGGTTGTTGATAAATAACCGGCCGCCTTTTTCTTTAATGGTCTCGTACACTTCTAGATCGCTATAGCCATTAAGTATATCGTGGGGCTTCCAGGTAGTGATCACAGAAAATTCATCTTTGCTGTTTCTTGTTTTGAGCAACTCGGAAATTGTCCGGTGCTTTATATAAGGTGAAAAGGCAACAATAATTGATGATCGGTTAAATATATTTTGTGTTTCCAGAAAAAGTTCTTTGCCGTAGATAATCATACAATGATAAAAATATTAATTTTATTAAAGCATAAGAAATATAATTGTTCTTTGCTGTCAAGATTGTAGTCTGGATTCCGTGTTTTCTAAATCTGTCTGGAACATCAACCGGGTTGTTTCTATATCAGATTTTGTTGTAAGTTTATCTTTCGTAAACTCTTTAAAGATTTCAGCAATTTCATGAAACAAAGAATCTGTGTTTTGGGTATTTTTGAGGCGGTCGTAGATACTCAGGGTGTCTATGGCGATCATGTTATCAGTCATTGTAATAGGTCATATATTTCATTTTTCTTGAGATAATTGGAAAGCTGCTCTGGTCTAGCCTTTGTTTCCTGAAAGAAAACGATATCGGGGTTTTATTTTTTCAGGAAGGTCTGAAGATCATTTTTTATCTCAACAGCACGGATGCCATTTCCATTCCATGCGATCAGTTTCATTTGTGACACGTTTTTGCCCCGGGGCAAAATGTATAATATTTTCTGGTCATGACCAGTCTCCGGATTGGGTTAATGAAATGCATGGAAAATTTTGACTTTTCATTACAGAGAACTTTCAGACACTGATTGGTGGTTTTTAGAGTTTTAATTTTCCCGATCATTTTGATTCTTGCAGGATTTGGTTTGCAATGTTCGTCGTCCAATCGGCAAAGCCAGAACATAACACCTTCGATAGAATACAGAGAAGATGCCAGCCACGTCTTGTCATTTCATGATATTCAAAACTCTGACGCAAATCAATGGCAAAAGAACGGGCGGGATTCGTTTGACTTTAGATTCTCCAGATCGGTGTACTGGTTGAAAATCAATTTGCAGAATTATGATGCAGCTTCTTCTTTTTCGGAAGATTTCCAGGGGAAAAAATCGTATCTGGTTTTTGAATGGAAGGCTCTGGATTCGCTTGAACTTTTTTATGTAAACAATGCCGGAAAAACCAGAAAGCAGATTGCAGGCGACCGATATCCCAAATCGTCGTGGTCATTGGCAGAAGCACACTTTCCATCTTTTGAAATTTACCATGCTGATAATCCGTCGCAAATATACTATGTCAAACTCGATTCGTTATCGATAAAAAATTTTCCTGTTTATTACAAGTCGGAACTTGCCTATCTGCACGATCTGAAAATCGAAACCATGATCATCATGGGCTTTAAATCTGTAATTTTTGTTTTGCTTTTATTTGTTGTTTTTCTGTTTATCATGTCGCGCGATGTGAACTACCTGCTGTATTTTGCCTATCTGCTTTCGATAACGCTTGCCCAGGATGTAACCTTTGGAAATGCCTTTGACTTGATCTGGCCCAATTCCACCTGGTGGCAGAACCGGGCGGGAATGACCTTCATCGGCGCACAACTGTTATTTTCCCTTCTTTTTGTCCGGCGCCTGCTAGACTTTCAGCGATATTTGACAATTGCCGATTTCTTGACAAAAATTCTGGCCGTTGCCTGCGCAATCTCCATACCATTAACTTTGCTCGATATTCATATTGCGGTATTTTCACATTTTTATACAGTAATTTACTGGATTGTAATTGTTTCTTTTTTTGGTATGGGAATTTACCTTCTCCGAAAAACGGGTCTCTATGTTCGTTTTTTTTTAATCGGGTGGGGGATATTTTTCTTTTTTGCAATTTTTCAGGTTCTCTATTTTTCATACATTTTGCCGTATAATTCATTCTATATTTACGCACCGATACTGGCCATACCGGTGGATATTCTTTTTCTGTTTGCGAGTATCTGGGAAAAAAACCAGGAAGCCCAGGCAAGACGTATGATGCGTATTGAGAATAAAATGCAATCCTTGCACTCCGGGCAGGGACATGAAAACAAATCCGAAGTTGAGACCCGTTATCAAAAATCTTCTTTGCAGGATATCGATCTGGCGCATGTTTTGAAAGAACTGGATATTCTCATAAACCAGGAAAAAATTTATCTTGTGGAAGGCCTGCGCCTTCCCGAATTTGCCCGCCTGCTCAGGCTGAATAGAACGCAGTTTTCAGAATTATTAAACGCCAGATTTGGCATGACCTATCCAGCATATATCAATACGCAGCGTATCGAAGAAGCAAAAAGGCAATTGATCAGCCAGCCCGAAAAAAAAATCATTGATATTGCTTTTGATACGGGTTTTGGCTCAAAAGCTTCTTTTTGTTCCGTATTTCAAAATCTTGCCGGGATCAGCGCCAGCGATTATCGCAATCAAAATAAATCTGAAATAGAAAATGCCTGATTTATAAAAAGGGGCGGGATGGCTTTTTGCCAGCGCGAAAAACACCAATGCCCCTGGCGAACCCAGCACCAACCGCGTGTGGTGCTGGGTTCGCCACCCCATTATGTATTTTAAGACGCTGCGAAAAATAGATATTTTTTGAAAAAAAGAGGTCCAGAATGATCATTCTGGACGACAAATGGGAGTTTTAATGCTATAAAAATTCATGAATGTATATTGGTTATTTGTAAATGATACGAACAAAGTATTGTGTTCATTTTTATTATTTCTATTGATAAGTCTGATATCGCAGGCTTTTTCTCTTCAACCCCCAAGCACAAATACTGGCACAAATACAAACACAAATTTAAATAAAGACCCAAACGCCAAACCTAAACTAATAAACCGCAAGGTACTGATTCTGGACTTTGTGAATATGAAAAATCTGGCAGATTATGAATACCTCGAAAATTCATTGCCGGAGTCCATTTCCAGCTCGCTGGATAAATCCAGAAAGTTCACGCTTTTAAGCCGCAGCATCTGGAATGAGGCAGTTAAAAAAGGAATCTATCAGAAAAATGACGCTATGGATGAGAGCAAGGCTATTGAGCTGGCTCAAAAATCCGGCGCAGATGTTGTTCTGGTGGGGTCTTTTTTAGCGCAGGAAGGCAAGATGCAGATTTTTGCCAAAGTTTTTGAAGTGGAAAGCAGGCGGGTCATGATCAACCGGCGGGAAAAAGCAGTGCTCGACAGTACCATGTTTGATTCCATTGATAATCTGGCCAATGAGCTTGCTGCAGAAATGACAGAAAAACTTCCTCCAGTGGAACAATCTGTCATCGTAAAAAACCAGATCATTTTTCAGGGTGGATCAAAAAACTGGAATGATAAAAAGTTTTCTGTCGCCTTTTTGCCTGGTTTTTTTATACATAATTCCGTGGGCTGCGACCTTTGCGAAATTCCTCTGGCTTTGGATTTTCGCTACCGTCCCTTTCATTCCTCGACTTCGTTTGTTCGCAACATTCATGGGGAGCTAAAACTCGATTACACACGTCTCTGGGATGGGTCGGTATCCAGCGGCAATAATACCATTGGATTGATCAACGCTGTTGTATATGCCGGGTATGGATTTCATTTTGGGCGTCTGGCGGCGCATGTCGGTTTTGGTGCCGGATATTTTTCCACGTTTAATGTTGGCGTAGCGAGAAACATGTTACTCGAAGCCAGGTTCGGAAGTGATTTTTTAATTACATCTTCATCAGCCATGGGTCTGCAATTGTACTGGAGAATGCACAATGACAATGAATCGCCATTGCATTTTTGGGGAACCGGTCCCTCAGTTAGTTTTGTTTTTTAAAAAATAGAGAAGCATGGATAGAAAGAAAAAAAGGATTACTATGGAAATTGTACAGATTCAAAATGGATTTAAATTTTATAAAAAAGGCGCATCGCCACTGATGGCAATTCTATTGTCGATTTTATCCACTTTTTTTACGATGAATTGTTCCGGGAGTTTGCCTAAATTGATTGCCGGTCTGGGCAGTACCGATGAAACAGCTCCTTCGGTAGTTGCATCATTTACCGCTACTCCTGGAGGCGCCAGCCAGATCAATCTTTCCTGGAGTGCGGCAGCAGACAATACCACTCCTGCTGATAAAATTTATTACGAAATATGCCAGAACAATGTATCGGGGGGATGCAATTCATTTTCTATCGATTTCACAACATCAATCGGAGCTGTATCGTACTCTGTTACTGGTTTAACGCCCAATACAACATACTATTTTAAAATCAGGGCAGTAGATGAGGCTGGCAATACAGGAGCAGCCAGTGTTGAAGCAAATGCAACCACCAGCTCTGCAGGAACTGTCAACAGCCCGACCTTTACCCCGGCCGTCGGAATTTATGGCGCAACACAAAATATTGCACTGAGTTCTTCGACCTCGGGTTCTACTATATGCTACACATCTGATGGAACAACACCGGCATGCAGTGCAAGCGCTGTTTGTACGACGGGAACAGCATACTCTGCGGAGATATCTGTTGCCACAAGTCAGACTATTCAAGCCATTGCCTGCAAAGAAACATATACCCAGTCGCCCGTCAACTCAGCCGCTTATACCATAGATCTGACAGGACCCTCTGTACCTGGGACTTTTACAGCAACAGCGGCAGGCCCAAATCAAATCAATCTCTCATGGATTGCATCGACGGATAATACCACTGCCCAAAACCAGATTGTTTACGAGGTTTGTCAGAGTCTGAGCGGAACTGGCTGCAATACTTTTTCTCCAAATTATACAACTACAGCTGGTGTTGTTTCATATTCTGTTACCGGCTTAAACCCTTTAACAACCTATAATTTTGTAATTCGAGCAAAGGACTCATTTGGTAATCCTGGCGGCGCATCAGGTCTGGCAACTGCAATAACAAATATAGCAGGGAGTGTTAACAGCCCGACGTTTACTCCTGCCGAAGGAATTTATGGTGCTACGCAAAATGTGTTTTTAAATTCCTCGACAACAGGCTCGAATTTTTGTTATACAATTGATGGCTCGATACCAGCCTGCGACACCAATGCCGTTTGTACCATTGGCGCTTCCGCTACATCGAGCAGCAGTATTGCCGTTTCTGCCAATAAAACAATATTGGCTATCGCTTGTAAGACCGGATATACTCCGTCTCCATTATCAACGGCGGCATATACTATTGATACTGCTGGTCCGACAACACCAGGAGGTTTTACTGCAACCACAGCTGGATCCAACCAGATCAATCTTTCATGGACAGTTTCAACCGACAATACAACACCCCAAAGTCAGATTGTCTATGAGCTATGTCAGGTAGCAGCTGGCGGAGGTTGTGATGCCACGCATGTTCCATCGCCAGGCTCCCTCTCGTATTCTGTTACAGGATTAAACCCGGCTACTTCGTACAATTTTGTTATACGCTCAAAAGATACACTGGGTAATTCATGTTGGGTGTCTGCCCAGGCTATGGCAACAACAAGCAATGCAAACACAGTGAATACACCGGCGTTTACACCCGTTAGCGGAACGTATACTTCCGCCGGATTGGCTTCAGTGAGTATGAGTTCAACCACAGCCGGTTCCATTATTTGTTATACAACCAATGGCGTTGCCCCTGCCTGTGATGCCACACCCGTATGCACCACAGGGACCCAGTTCTCAGCAGCGATCTCAGTTGCTTCTTCGCAAACTGTGAAAGCCATTGCATGTAAAAATGGCAACATGGATTCAAATGTAGAAACCGTTTCTTACATTGTTGACAATATCGGACCAACAACGCCGGGAGCTCTTACGGCCACAACAACCGGGGCCACCCAGATCAATCTGGCCTGGAATACCTCGACAGACATTACCACCGCCAAAAATCTGATTGTATATGAAATTTGCCAGGCATCGGCCAGCAGCGGATGTTCTCTTTTTGCGCCAACCTATACAACTGCCGCCGGGTCAGGTTCGTATCTGGTCACTGGATTAAGCGCATCAACAGCCTATTTTTTTGTCATACGTGCAAAAGATTCGCTGGGTAATGCCGGTACTGTTTCGGCTGAAGTAAATGCCACGACAAGTGTGGCAGGTACGCTCAATACGCCGATCATGTACCCCGCATCGGGCACTTATGTTTCCATCCAGAATGTGATTCTGGCTTCAGCAACCAGCGGAGCTACCGTGTGCTATTCTACCGACGGGGTGACTGTTCCGGCTTGCAGCAGCGCGGCTTGTACGTCAGGAACACAGTACACTACTTCGATTTCCATAGCCTCCAGCAAGACACTCATGGCCATGGCCTGTGTATCCGGCAGCATTGACTCTGAGGTTGCCACTGCATCGTATGTCATAGACTCAACCGGCCCGACCATTCCGGGATCTATTACAGCCACAGCGGCAGGTTCCAGTCAGATCAACCTTTCCTGGGCGGCATCAGCCGATAACCTTTCTGCGCAAAACCAGATTGTCTACGAAATCTGCCAGGGGACGGGCACAGGCGATTGCAATATTTTTATCCCAACCTATACCACATTACCGGGAACAACCGGACTCAGTGTGTCTGGACTTTTACCGGCCACGACCTATTACTTTGTAATTCGGGCCAGAGATGCCTTGGGCAATGCAGGCATGGTATCCACCCAGGCGGCGGGAACAACCGATTTTTCCGGGGTGGCGAGTATGCCCACGTTCACCCCTCCTGCCGGAATCTACACTTCAGCCAGTGTGAGTTTAAACTCTACTACAACGGGATCAACTGTTTGTTACACAACTGATGGCTCTTCTCCTGCCTGTAATGCCAGCGCAGTCTGTACTGTCGGCAGCCAGTATGGCCCGGCTATCAATGCGGCGGATGGTCAGACCATAAATGCGATAACCTGTAAACAAGGTTATACGCCATCAAGCATTGCCAGCGCTGTTTATACGATCGACACCACAGGACCGACTGTACCAGGAACGTTTGCGGCAATAGCAGCAGGAACCAGCCAGATCAATTTATCCTGGGTTGCTTCGACAGATGCAAACACGGCGCAAAGTGCCATAGTGTATGAGATTTGCCAGACTTCGGCTGCCAATGGCTGCAATACCTTTACGACAACCTATGCAACTGTGGCCGGAGCTATTTCGTATCCGGTAATGGGACTGCAAAGCCTGACGGCCTATTATTTCAGGATCAGAACCAAAGATGCGTTAAGCAATATCGGCGCTGCATCTGCAGAAATAACGGCAACGACCAACAGCGCCACTACGGTGGATGCTCCTGCTTTCACCCCCATTGCCGGAACCTATGGGGTAACGCAAAACGTGGTGATCTCTTCTGCGACGTCTAGCGCAGTTATCTGTTACACTACCAACGGAACAATGCCTGCTTGTAATGCAACCCCGGCTTGTGCCACTGGTACCCAGTACACAAGCGGAAACCCTGTCAGTGTTGCCGCAAGCCAGACTCTCAATGCGATTGCGTGTTTTTTAGGTTATACGAATTCCAGCGTATCTACTGCAGCCTATGTCCTTGACACTACAGTCCCCACAACCCCCGCAACGCTGGCTGCAACAACTGCAGGCACGAGCCAGATCAATCTTTCGTGGACAGTTTCTACCGACAACATAACCGCTCAAAATCAAATCGTGTACGAAATTTGTCAGACAACGGTCAGCGGCGGATGCAATACCTTTGCAGCGACTTATGTCACAGCAGCAGATTCTATAAACTATGGCGTTTCAGGTTTAAACGCACTAGCTACCTATTACTTTAAAATCAGAGCCAAAGACGGCGTTGGTAATCCCAGTACGCCAACTGCTCAAGTGAGCGCCACGACCAATTCGCTGGGAATTGTCAATTCACCTGCCTACACTCCGATTAGCGGCATCTATAATAGCGTACAAAATGTTTCGATTGGTTCAACAACGGGCGGGGCGACGGTTTGCTATACCACGAATGGCGTCAACCCGGCCTGCAACACCAGCGCAGTCTGTACGACAGGCATCCAGTACTCAACCCAGGTCGCCGTAGGATCGACCCAGACGCTCAAGGCCATCGCCTGTTTAACAGGCTATACAGCCTCAGGCATTGCGAGCGCTACCTATACAATTGATTCAACTGCTCCGACGGTAGCGATCAGCTATCTTCAGGGGGTAAACCCAACCGGTCCGTTCAAAGCAGGTACAGTGACAATAACTGCCACCTATTCCGAGCCAGTGGCTGCAACACCCAATATCTCGATTAACCAACCGGGTACTACGGATGTGGTGTCTGTTTCTATGACCCAGGTATCAACGTCACTTTATACCTATTCTTATACAGTAGTAACAAAAACAGGAACTACGAATGTTGATGGAACCGCAGCCGTAAGTTTGAGCCCGGTCAGCGACCTGGCGGGCAATACTGCAGGCGCGCCCACTAATAATACTTTTGCAATTGATACAACGCTGCCAACCATTGTATCAGTAGAAACCATGGATGCAAACAGCAATGGCAAAATTGATCACTACAAGGTTACATTTTCCAAACCTGTGCGGGATTCGAGTTTTCCGGGTTATGTTTTAGATAGTTTTGGAAGCGCCCAGACTGCCTGGCTGGTAAGCGGGTATCTAAATGCTGCTTTAGCCCATGGGTCTGTGGCTCCTGCTGTGGACACCGCCAACGATAATATTCTCTATGTCAAATTTACCGAAGGCGCAGTTTTTGATACCGGCGCAAAACCAGACTTCACCACCACCACAACGCCAGGTTTGACGGATCTGGCAGCCAATGCCATAGCGCAGATACAGACAGCAACGGTTGTTGAGACCGACAAAGCCGCTCCTTTTGTGGCCTCGGCGCTGAGTTATAATGCAACCACTGCGCACGTGACCTTTTCGGAGGTTGTTACTTCTGCCAGCGCACAGACAGCTGCCAGGTATACTATAACCGGGTTGACAGTAAGCGCGGCATCGATGCATCCGACAGCGGGTACAAACAGCGACATTGTCTCTTTGACTACTTCGACACAGACCCACAACAGCGCCTACACCGTAACCGTAACAAACGCAGTACTGGATATGGCCGGCAATGGTTTTGCCTCGCCCGGCAACACGACAGGTTTTACAACAAATTTGTCGCCTGTTGTGAGCTTTGCGGGTTCGCCATTCACACTTTATCAAGGCATTGCAATGACGACCAACACGCCAACCCTTGCGGGCGGTGCGCCAACCAGTTGTACCTCGTCGCCGACCTTGCCTTCTGGTCTTTCTATCAACGCCACGACTTGCGCTATAACCGGAACGCCGACTGCGCTGCAGGCTGCGACACCCTATACGATAACGGCAGGCAATGCGTATGGATCAGGAACGGCCAGTATCAGCATTATCATTACTGATGCGCCGGGGGTTAACTGGAGTAAGAGATTTCCAGTTTTAAACGGGGGTACATTTGGAAATAATTTGTATGTAGTTGTTGGAGATAACGGTTCCATCAAAACCTCTGCCGATGGAAACACCTGGGCATTGCGTACATCTGGCACAACAAATATTCTTCAAGGTGCAACATGGGACGGATCGCAATTTGTCGCCGTTGGTAATCTGGGAACCATCCTTACCTCTGCCGATGGAATCACCTGGACAAGCCGTACGTCTGGCACAATAAAAAATCTTCAAGGCTTAACGTGGAGCGGGACGAAAATTGTCGCAGTGGGAGATACCGGAACCATCCTTACCTCTACCGGTGGAATCACCTGGACAAGCCGTGCGTCTGGCACTGCGGAGAATCTTCAAGCTGTAACATGGAGTGGGTCGCAATTTGTTGCTGTTGGCGTTAAAGGAACCATCCTTACCTCTGCCGATGGGATCACCTGGACAACCCGTACGTCTGGCACATTAATTCCTTTTTCAGGTGTAACGTGGAGTGGGTCGCAATTTGTTGCCGTTGGTAATGTGGGAACCATCCTTACCTCTGCCGATGGAATCACCTGGACAGCCCGTACGTCTGGTACAACGAATTTTCTTCAAGGTGTAACGTGGAGCGGGACAAAATTTGTCGCAGTGGGAGATTCCGGAACCATCCTTTCCTCTGCCGATGGAATCACCTGGACAACCCGTACGTCTGGCACAACAAATAATCTTCAAAACGTAACGTGGAGTGGGTCGCAATTTGTCGCCGTTGGTAATGTGGGTACTATCCTTACCTCTGCCGATGGAATCAACTGGGTAGTGCGTACTTCTGGCACAATAAATATGCTTCAAGGTGTAACGTGGGGTGGGTCCCAGTTTATCGCGGTTGGAAATTCCGGAACCATCCTTACCTCTGTTGATGGTGTCGACTGGACACCCGGTACGTCAGGCACATTTTATGCACTTAACGGTGTAACATGGAGCGGGACTAAATTTGTCGCAGTTGGCAGTGGCGGAGTAATCATCACTTCTACAATCTTTGGTATCACCTGGACAAGCCGTACATCTGGCACAATAAATGCACTTCAAGATGTAACGTGGAGCGGTTCGCAATTTGTCGCTGTTGGAGATAATGGAACCATCCGTACCTCTGCCGATGGAATCACCTGGGCAACCCGTACGGTTAGCACATCAAATACTCTTTGGGATGTAACGTGGAACGGTTCGCAATTTGCCGTAGTTGGAAATGCTGGAATCCTCTTTACCTCTTCCGATGGAATCACCTGGACAAGCCGTAATTCTGGCACAACAAATGGTCTTCAAGGTGTAACGTGGAACGGGTCGCAATTTGTCGCAGTGGGAGATTTCGGAACCATCGTTACCTCTGCCGATGGAATCACCTGGACAACCCGTACGTCTGGCACAACAAATTGGCTTCAAGGTGTAACATGGAGCGGGTCGCAATTTGTCGCAGTAGGTAGATCTGGAATCATCCTTACTTCTGCCGATGGAATCAACTGGACAAGCCGTACGTCTGGCACAACGAATGATCTTCAAAATGTAATGTGGAACGGGTCGCAATTTGCCGCTGTTGGTGCAGCGGGAACGGTACTCATATCGCCTTGAATACACAACAATGCAAATTGGCATTGCATTTTTTGGGGTTGTCTAAAAAAAAAAGAAATTTAACCACGCTGTACACGAAGAGGCGAATTATAAGATAGACTCAAAACCGGATCTCACAATCTAGTAGGCGCTTTTACAGCCGAAATCATGGACATATGCTTCGCTATGGACAAGGAAGAAGTTTTTACTTATACCCTGCGCTCAGCTTCATCAAAAACTGATACATCTTGCGAATGTTGTGACTGCTAAAGTAAATTCCCGCCTCAATATCAACCTTGCGAAGGCTCCTTAAGAGAAACCTCCGTTTCTTGTTATTGTTCATTTGATCGCCAAAAACCGTGCTGGCAACGCCATATTTCAAGACCACCTGATTCTGGGTGATAACGCCCACATTGTACCCGGGCTTCACCGAGACATAATCTTTTTGTCGCATCATGGTGGCATCAGGATCGGTCTTTAAAAAACGGTTGCGATCGCCCAGCGCTTCTTTTTTGTTCTAATAATTCTCTTTTCGATCCGTCAGTTATTTTCTGCGACGCAGGGAATTTTTAATATCCGTTGCCTTCTCTCTGGGGATTTGTTTTTCTTTGAGACCATCGTTTACTTCTTTAATCAATACATATATATTCTCTTTGGTGAATTCTGCCCTGGAGAGGTACATCTTGTTGCTAAATATTTCGGTTTCTTTCGCATCTACCTCTTTAACGCAGCGAAATATTTTATCCAGCTCTTGTGCAATACGTTCGGCATTTCTTTCCGCATTTTTTCCAGCAGATAAAGGCAATATGTTCCCGGGTGACTCTGGCCAATTGCAGTGTGCTGTAAATTCGATAGATAAATACCAGAAGCCAGATTTTAAGAAGCATCCGGGGGTGATAGGCTCAGGCTCCGCCACCTTTCTTTTCTACCGGCAAAGAAAAGATCGCCATTTTTTACTGTTGATGAAACCGGAAATAAGATCCGTGAAGTATCCGGTTATGAATCACAAATCAGGAAAGGAAAGCATTTCTGCGACCAATTTTATTATAGCAGCTTTGAAATGAGAAATTTCTAAATGAAGAGACTGCATCTATTTTTGAAGCTTTAGCTCGGTATTTTTCAGATCAGATTGTAATTTTATTTCAAGATTTTTCAACTCAATCTGTAATCTGCTTCGGTATTTTTTATATCTGCTTGTAGTCTGGATTCAGTGTTTTTTAAATCTGTCTGTAACATTAACCGCTTTGTTTCTATACAGATTTTGTTGTAAGTTTATCTTCTGTAAACTCTTTGAAGATTTCAGCAATTTCATGAGCCAGAGAATCTGTGTTTTGGGTATTTTTGAGTCGGTCGTAGATAATCAGGGTGCCTATGGAAATCATGTTATCAGTCATGATATAACAATAGGTAGAATAAGTCAATTTTTTTTAAAATGAAAAAAATAAATATATGATTTTTGATTTTATACTATTATTTTTTAATATACTGCTTTATACATGGTGATGCTCAGTGATGGGTGACTTTTTGGGAAAAACATGCGGGCAAACAAATGAAATTAGACCTGTAATTATTCAGTCCGGGGAGATATGTTACTTTTTTGTTGCTCTGAAAACGGGGCTTCAATCAATGCTGATTTAGCCAAAACAAGTATTGAGGAGAAGCCCCAT
>JAOUFE010000060.1 GCA_029858425.1 Spirochaetia bacterium
TAACAAGGTTGCTCACTCAATGGCCAGAGCGCCTGCGAACCGCAAATGCAATGATGACCAAAAAATTCGACCCAACATGCAGAATTTTCAACCGTGACAGAAGTTGTGTTGCAAACATACTGATCTACACAAGATTGATGAGATACAAGGCAACTTGCTCCCACAATATAGGATGCGCTTGGGGTGGTGGTACTGCGGAGCCCGACCTTGTCGGTGGCAAAAAATTTTAAGGTTTCATTGCAGGCCACCGTTACATAAGCATTGTTACCCGAAACTATATGGTTATTTTGGGTTGCCAATGAGGGATCCAGTGTGGGCGCGCTGCCGTCTTTGGTGTAAACGATTTGGTTGCAGCCGCTGCCATTGCCATCGTTACAGGTTATGGTCACATTCTGGGTTCCCGTACAGGTACCGCCCGGAGGATTTACCGTAACCACAGGCGGCGTGGTGTCTTTTATAATCTGAAAATTTACTTTTTCCATAACGCCAAAACTGGTAACGCAAATGGAAATTGTATTTGGACCTTCGATCAAATCGCTGTTTAATATCGTCGATGTAATTGGCAGCGACAGGAAAACAGATCCAGATGCATTGGCGCCATTGGAGCGCTTGCCATTCATGCAATCTCCTGAAACCTGAACAAAGTAATCGCCCAAAGCGCCGGCTTTCCAGGTAATATCGTTTTGGTTGACTCCAATCAATTGAATGGTTGAGGCAGGGCTGACCTGCTGTAAATTCATGGTATTGGTAGAAGGCGAATAAGAAATCAAATTACCGGTGGGGCTGTCGCCCTGAAAAATAATACCGTGCATTTGATACAAATGCATGAGTTTTGTAGCATCAACCTTTGCCCCGGAAGCAGGCAAAAAAGAATAAAAACCAGCCATATTATAATTGCAGGGCTGACCATTAGATATGTTTAAAAGATCCGGCGCACAAATCCAGGGCGCATAGTCAACAACTGCCTGCAAAAGACCGCTGCCAAGATTTATCTGGTCAGACTGGCCGGAAGTAGAATCTGTATCGGTATTGGAATCATACAAATCCTGGAAAATAGAAGCGTCGCGACCTACGCCTTCTCTGGTCTGTTGTGAGGTATCATCAAAATAAGTCGCCGGCGAACCCATATTTAGTTCCAGACCAGTAACGCCATCAATGGCGACCGGAGGAAAGCTAAAATAACCATTGATTCTGTCTTGTACCCCTTGCACATCATCCAATGTGCCGGTTTTGGTACTCAGGGCATTAAATGCAAAAAATTCTGCCCAGGCTTCCCAGAATCGATCCAGCGTCATCCTTGGGCTGGAAGGTCCTACCCCGGAGTTGCTATACTCTAAAACATAATTTATCAATAAGCCATCTACCGAGCTGACTAAAAATTTTTGGTCAATTTTATTGGTCATCACATAATGACCATATTCATGTGTTATGGTACCTTCAGACCAAGTCGCTGAAGAAAAGTAAATATCTCCGTCTAACTGGGCAAGACCCAAAATTGGCGCAGCTATTTCAATTAAAGGAAGCAAGAAAAATGGCAGAGCTGTATAGCCAAGAGCAATCAATGTATTAATTACTGATGCCAAATGCCCTGTTGGCGTAAAAATTCCTGATTTAATCATGGTAACAATACCGCCTACAATCACCGATGCCTGATCTGGCTGAAAGTTAAACATTTCTTTGGATCTTTTAGCGGCAAAATTAATTACGCCGTACACAAACAAATGTGGTTCGGGATAAGGCAAAATTTCATGCACTTTATTGTCTGCGGCATATTGCGCGGGGTTGCCCTTTGCGTCTGATTTTAAATCAATCACCATGGGCCATAAGGGGTTTATATTAAAAACCCTTGCTGTTGAATTTTCCAGAGTCAGGCGAATGGTATATTGGATTGTTTTTCCGCCCGATGAAGAGGCTAACAGGCCTGAATCAAAATAACCATCGGCGCTGCTCACCACGTCGACTCCGTTTAAAATAAAGCCAGGATTCCGAATCGAAACCGATGTTCCCGGTAAATAAAAGTGGTAGCCCCGTTTCATATAGGCTGTGCTATCTTGATTCTTAAAGCCAATGAGGCCTTTTATTCTACCCTTGGAGTTAAATATTAAAAGAAGACCTCTGGCGATAAATGTCACCGCCGCAATAATTACTTTTGCCACAAAAATAACGGCATCTACCACCACGCGTACAATATTTCGAAAGGCTCTCTGTATACCGCTCCATAAATTCCATGACCGCTGGTTTACGTTGAGCGTTCCAATGGCCGTAGCCGGTGTCGGGAAAACTACGCCATTGTTTATGGCGCTCTGAAAAAAAGTATCGGCTTCTGCCATTTCAAATTCTGATGGCAATCCCATTTCAGGAGCCATGTGATAGCCGGATTGAGCCAGCGTTTGGTATGTAATTTGTTCAAGTACGTCAAAGGCCTTAAACAAATGAAAGCACAGCATCAGGTTGTATTGAAAATCGTTGACAAGAGCATAAACAAAAAATCCCTTCAAGTGTTGGCTCATGTCAATGATACCGCCGGGCTGCGTTGTTCCGGTATTATTTCCAAAAAGAGGAAAATAATCGTACACAATGCCCAGTACTTTCAGCAATGATTTTTGTTTGAGATTGTCAATGTAAATCATCGCATGATATACTTTGGGGTTTACCGCATCTTCGGCAATGTAGGTTCTACCCGGCATCAGAGCAAGCTGGCGGCTGTATTCTGCCGCAGTTTGATCTACATTTAAAGGCAGCGGCACTTTGGGGACGCCGTCGGGCGAGCTCTCGTATTTTTGTACATAAGCGTAAGCGCCTTCAAACGTATTTATGCTTCGGTAGCGAAAAATGCCTTGCAGCGTATTTTTGGCTTCGATTGCGCCAAAGCTGAGTTTGGCATTGTCCAGCGCCATGTTTACGGCGGTTACATACGATGCCTGCAGGGTAATTTTGTCCGTTATGGCCGGTTGATCTAAATTTTTTAGTTTTAAAGATTTTGTCGTCCGCTGAATTCCATTTTTATATACCAACTGACTGCCATCGGCAAAAGTAAATTTTACTCCGTTAAAAGAAACCAGGTCAATCAAGCCTTCGGCGGTTAATATTCCGTCGGAGTTGATATTTACAAGGGCAGGCGTTGTGTTGTTCAGCAATGTGGCAACAACGGTATAAGACGCTGTTTTATGGTCATCATCGTTGCCGACAGAATCGTTTTCCCTGCCAGAATCAGAATCAGAAGGTTCCGCATAATCATGCGAGACGTTAATCAGTTCAATGGTTGTTACATTCAAGGCCAGCTTGTCTATCGGCTTGAGACATTGTCCTTGAAATGGATAAGTATAACCCTGATTGTGCTGGTCTTTGCCATCCGGATCATCTTTGTCTTTGTGACCCGCCGGTATGGAAAGATCGCGGCATTTCAGCGGTTTGTCCTTTGCGTGATTTATCATCTCGGGCGGATGAATATCGGTATTAGGGTTTTCAGAAGAGGGATCGCCGTTGTACTGCGCCGGATCGGTGGGGAATAACAACGATTTGGCATCCAGAATAATTTGTACTTTGGATTTATCGGGATCAAATACGATGATTCTTTCCTGATCCGAAAATGCGTTATATATTGCATTGAGCACATTGTTTAAGGTACTGGTTTTACCCCCCCCCCGGTATTATCCGAAGTTGAGTTTGTATTGTTGCCGCATGTGACGGCAAATTGCAGATAGATAAGTAAAATGGCCAGATGTTTGCGCATAAAATTCCCCTGTTTATAAATGTCATGGGATAATAAAATTTATTATTTTGTATGTCAAGGAAAAACTGTATAAATTTATAAAAATTAATGGGGACGACCTGGACGGGGAATTAAAACGCGCTTCTGCAGGCATGTTGCGCCCGGCGCTGCGTCATCGGCGTATGCCGCCGGGGCATTTTTATTGTATTTGGAAATTTGCTCCCTAAAAGAGAGGTGGCGTAGGCCCGGCGGGAATTTCCGCCGGCCGCAGCCAGGGGAGACGCAAAAAACCATTGGAACAAATTTACCCATTCTCCCCTTAATGCTCCCCTTTCCATAATTTTAAAAAAAGATTTCCCGTATGCGCGAAAAGATATATATTAACCACAGTAATGGAGAAATAATATGGCCAAAGATTTAATGGATTTTACATTTACAGAAGACGAACAGCAGGTCATCGACCTTGCCCATGAGGTGTGTAAAAATGAAGTGATACCAGCCCGCGCTGAACTGGATGCCAAAGAGGAATTCCCCGACAAAGTGCTGGCAAAATTTAAAGAAGCGGGGCTTTTTAGCGCCATGTATGCCGAAGAATTTGGCGGCCTTGGTCTGGATGGATACATCGATACGCCTCTGGCTGAAGTTATTTCAGAATATTGCCTTGGCGTTTATACCGCCTTTTTTGCGTCCAAACTTGGCTCCATGCCGATTGAAATCGGGGGAACGAAGGAGCAAAAGGAAAAATATGTTACTCAGCTTGCCAGCGGCGATAAAATAGGCGCATTTGGCCTTACCGAACCCGAAGCAGGTTCTGATGTCCCCAATTTATCTACCCATGCCGAAAAAAAAGGCGACCGCTACATTTTAAACGGCACCAAGCAATGGATTTCCAATGCTGGCCGCGCCGAAATTTATACCATATTTGCCATAACCGACAAAAGCAAAGGTCCGCGCGGAATTTCCTGCTTTATTCTTGAGAAAGGAATGAAAGGTCTTTCTTTCGGAAAGCTGGAAAACAAACTGGGAATACGCGCTTCGCATACGCGCGCCATAATCATGGAAGACGTGGAAGTCCCGGCTGAAAACCTTGTTGGGTTAACCCCCAATAAAGGATTTATTCATGCGCTGAAAACCCTGAATTCGTCCCGACCTGCCGTTGCCGGAGCCGGCGTTGGTCTTGCCACGGGAGCCTTTAAAGAAGCCGTAAAATATACAAAAACGCGGGTTCAGTTTGAAAAAAGCGTCATTAACTTTCAGGTCGTTCAACACATGCTGGCCGACATGGCGGTAAAAATTGACGCTGCACGTCTGCTGGCCTACCGGGCCGCCAGAGCTTCCTCCACCAGAAATCCGGATATGGCAAAATATTCGGCCATGGCAAAATACTTTGCAGCCGAAACAGCCATGCAGGTGACAACCGACGCGCTACAACTTCATGGAGGATATGGATTTACCAAAGATTATCCCATTGAAAAAATGTTCCGGGACGCCAAAATATTAAGCATCTATGAAGGCACCAGCCAGATCCAGAAAAATGAAATCGCTGCCTATATCATTAAGGAATCGTCGAAATATTAAAGCGGAGTGACAGTCAGCGTATACCTTAATTCGCATATAAAAGATTTAATAGAATGTTTTGTCCCTGAGACATTGCATTCAAAAATTATTTTATTTCAGCGCGTTTTTATTTATATCGGGGTCGGAGCCGGAGCCGGGGCCGGGGCGGAAAAAACCATTGGTTTGGTTGTTCACATTCACGAAGACTCCAGCGGCAAAAATACCGACAACATGATGCAGATTGCGCGAATTGCCGACAAGGAACCGGTGATCAACCAGGAACAGTTTGAGCTTTCGGATCGGGTGGCCGATCATTATCTGGCAGCCCGCGGCGAAGTATTGTTTGCCATGATCCCTTCCGGGCGCCGCGAAAAAGCCGTAAATCTGGAGTTATCTGCGCCGCCTCCGCAGTTGCCGCCCTTAAACCAGGAGCAAGAAAAAATTTTCAAAAAAATAATGGCCATGGCATCAGAAAGCGCAGCGAGGATGAATGTGCATCTAATTCACGGCATCACCGGATCTGGCAAAACCCGAATTTACATTGAGCTTATCCAGGAATATCTCAAAAGACGCCTGGGAGTGATTTTTCTTATTCCTGAAATTGCCTTGTCGTACCAGTTTCTGGAAACGTTTAAACCCATATTTGGCGATCAAATGGCGATATTGCATTCGGGGCTGAGCAGGTCGTTTCGTTTCAGCGAATACAAGCGCGTATTAAAAGACGAAGCCCGCCTTGTCGTGGGGACTCGATCTTCCGTGTTTGCCCCGGTTAAAGATCTTGGTCTCGTAATTATCGACGAAGAACATGACACCTCATATAAAGAACATACCGGAGCCAAATATCATGCAAAATGGGTAGCGCATGACCGCCTGCGGCACAGCGGCGAATGGGCTTTTCCGGTATGCAAAAATATGGTACTGGGCTCGGCAACTCCGGGAATAGACAGCATGTATTATGCCCGCAAAAAAGTTTTTACTTTGCATGAGATGAAAAACAGGGCAACCGGACCGGGTTTACCCAAAATTGAAATTCCCCTGCATCAGCCTGCCGATGACAGCTCCGATGTTTTATCTCCATTTCTCGTTAAAAAAATGGATGAGCATCTTAAAGCCGGAAATCAGGTAATCTTGATTCTGAACCGCCGCGGATATAACCACTGCGCATTTTGTTCCATTTGCCAGACAAACGTAATGTGCCCCAATTGCAGCGTATCGCTTACATATCACAGGGAATCCACAGAAGAAAATTTGCTCAAATGCCATCTGTGCGGCTATCACGAGCAATTCAACCTTTACTGCAAAGAATGTAGCGCCAAACTACGCCTGCTGGGCAAGGGCATTCAAAAAGTAGAAGATGCGCTGGAATTTCATTTTCCCGATTACCCCTATGCAAGGATGGATCACGACAGCGTATCTTCCAGGGGATATGCCGAAGATGTGATTGGGGCTATGCTGTCCCGAAAAATAGATATCCTGATCGGTACCCAGATGATTACCAAAGGTTTTGATTTGCCCGGAGTAACGCTTGTGGGGCTTTTAAATGCAGATATTGGTTTGTCTCTACCGGATTTTCGCGCTCCCGAACGCGTTTTTCAACTTCTTATCCAGGCCGCAGGCCGGGCCGGACGCCATAAACAGGGAGAGGTCGTCATGCAAACCATGCAACCGCGTCATTACGCCATTGCCGCTGCTTCCAAATATGATTATAACACATTTCTGGAATATGAGCTGAACATTCGCCGCAAAATGAATTATCCGCCGTTTTGCAGACTTTTAAGAGTATTGTTTCGCAGCAAGTCAGAAGAAAACCTCTGGCATTTTATGACACGGTTAAAAGCCCATATTCAGGAAATCTCGAGCGAAAATTCTCTTTTTGACCGGCAAACCAATCGAAACCTTCCCCAGGAAATTCTGGGGCCGGTGGAAGCTCCGCTTTATAAAATCAACAATGAGTTCAGGGTTCACATTCTGGCCAAAGATCATTCTTTAGACCGTCTCAAGGATTTCGGAAAAAATTTGCGCAACTACTACCACACCCAGAGAAGAAAATTCGATGATGTAAAAGCCGATTTTGACTTGGATCCTCTGGACGTGCTTTGACTATTTCTTGGCGGAAACGCTTTTTATGATTCCCGCCTGCTCAAGTAAAGTTTGAGGATTTCTCAGGTCTGCCGGAAAAATAATTTGAGACTTGCCCAGCATGTCTAATTTTTCAAAATAACTCTGGCTCAGGTTCAGATAAACCGCATCCTGACCTCCTGGCGATGTAACGGCGGAAGCTATGTTTTCGATGGCCAAAGCAGTAGCGCTTGCCAGCGCGGTGATTTGATTTGCCGTACCCTCTGCCTCGTTAATCATGCGTTGCATTTCGCCCTCGGATCGATTAATGGATTCCTGTTTTACGCCTTCCGATGTGTTGATGCGGCTTTGCCTTTCTCCTTCCGATTTGGCAATGAGCGCCCTCTTTTCTCTTTCAGCGGTCATCTGACGTTCCATAGCTTCCTTAACAGAATTTGGAGGAATAATATTTTTTATTTCATATCGGTGAACCCGAATTCCCCATGTTGCGCCCACTTCGCTTAATACCGCCACAATTTTTGAGTTAATCAGTTCTCTTTCCTCAAAGGTGGCATCCAGCTCCAGGGTTCCAAAAACAGAGCGCATGGTCGTTTGAGCCAATTGAATAGCCGCAAACCGGTAATCCGTAATTCCATAGCTGGCTTTTTGCGCGTCCAGTACGCTGATATAAATTACTCCATCGACTTCAATTTGCACATTATCGCGCGTAAAGCACATCTGCGGGGGAACCTCTATGGTTTCTTCTTTTAAATCCTGAATAAACGACACTTTGTCCAAAAAAGGAATCAAAATGTGGAGACCCGCATGCAGGGTGCTGTGATATTTCCCAAGCCGCTCCACAATATAGGCCGACTGGGTGGGTACGATTCGAATGGAGGTCAGCAATTTAAAGAGGAATACCAGGAACAAGAGCCCCCAGACCGCCAGATTCAGCAATCCAGATCCATTTACAACATTGTTGATGCTTTCTATATTTTCCATATTATCCCCTAAATTTCGTTATCCGTTTCATCGTCGTTATCATAATCGCCAGAACTTGCATCCCGAAATTTTGATGCAGTTTTATTATACTTTTTTGTTTCGGGCGACAAGGTCTCCTGACCTGCACCCGACAAGTTGATGCCTGAAGTCATTCCCGACAGACCGTCAAAAAAACCCTTGATATTGGCCAATTGCATGGGCACTACCGTCACCTCGGATTTTGCAAAAATTTTTCCCAGTTTTTCGATGTATTGCTCCGTAATGCGCATTTTGAGCGCTTCCGAACCACCCGGTTTTTTTATAGCTTCCCCCACTTTTTTCAGCGCGTCGGCAGTAGCATTGGAAACCAGCTCTATAGCCCTTGCTCTCCCTCTTGCCTGATTTATCGTTCTCTGTTTTTCCCCCTCGGAAAGATTAATGGCTTCCTGTCGTTCGCCTGTAGAAATATTTATTTTATATTCTTTTTGCGCTTCAGCGTTGGTTATCTCTGCTCTTTTTTGGCGCTCGGCTCCCATTTGTTTTTCCATGGTGTTTAGAATAAGCTTTGACGGCGTAAGATTTTTTATTTCATAGCGAATCATTTTTACGCCCCATGGCTCCGAGGCTTTGTCAATTTCCTGTATAATGTTATTGTTAATAGCATCGCGTTCGGAAAAAGTATGATCTAGAGTAAGCTTGCCTATTTCAGAGCGCATGGTTGTCTGGGCAAGGTTTACCGTAGCGCGGATATAGTTTTCAATGGCGTAGCTTGCCTTGTAGGCATCCATCACCTTGAGGTATACAATACCATCCACCTGAACCTGTACGTTGTCTCTGGTGATGCATTGCTGGGGCGGCACATCGATCACCTGCTCGCGCATTTCCTGGTTATATGCAATGTTATCAACAAATGGTAATAAAAAATGAAAACCTGGTTCCAGCGTGGCCATATATTTTCCAAACCTTTCTTTTATGGCAGTATGCCTTTGCGGCACAACTTTAAACATTTTCCACAAGATAACTATGGCCAACAAAATTCCAACAGTAAAATATGTCATATTAATTCTCCTTTTCTTTTTTATGCCTTTGAAGCGGTAATTCTGGTTTATCTACTACCCATGATATATTGTCTCTATACTTGATTACCGCGTGGGAGCCTTTTTTTATGGTTCCCTCAATGCAGCGTGCAGGCCAGTTTGTTCCCTGAAATCTTATCCGCCCTTCGCTGTGGGAACTGTGAATTGTTTTGGATACTTCTACAATTTGACCAACCGCATCGGCATCTTCTTCTGTATACTTATACTCTGAATCCGGGGGCCAGAATTTAGCGACTACCTGACGAACCGTCAAAATTAAAAATACAGACAAGGCCATCCAGGCTCCCAGAGTCTGCACTATTCCGCTAATCCATTGCAGGTAAATGATTATTCCCGTTAAAATGGCCGCAATTCCCAAGAATACAGAGACGAGACCGGGCAAAAAAAATTCAAGAATAATCAAAACGAATCCGCAGCCTACCCACAATGATACTTCGAAGTTCATTTCCAAACATTGATTTATAGAAGCACATAATGACAATACAAAAATCTGATTTCCCGCTACGGTGCGCAAGAACTTCAGAGCTTGGACCGGAACAGGGGATCCCGGATACAGGTTTTTGGGGCGCTCCGCGCCCCAAAAACCTGTATTTTAATACATTTTGATCTGATTATTGGGGTTCACGCCCCTGCTCCAGTACGAAATTTGCGTGACATCCCCATGAAAAAAGATTGACAGAGTACGGGACTATCAAGAGCTGATGTAAAGCACATGACCTCCGTTAAACTCCTGAAAACATGCCTGTTCTTTATTTTATTCTCATTTTCTGTGGATGCAATGAAGTTTGTTCATCCGACAGACGTTGTAAAAAAAGTAAAAGAAAATTTTGCAAATCTGGACTCTTACGAAGCTGAGTTTACCATTGTAAGCGAGAGAAAAGATCAAAAAAAATATACCACGGGAACCGCCTACTACAAAAAAGGCGGAAAAATAAACTTCACCTTTACAAATCCCCCGAACGATGTCATTATATCCAATGGAAAAAAAATGTGGGTTTTTATCAGCCGGTTAAATGCAGTAGCCGTGCAGGATATCAAGGCTGGAACAAGCGGAAAAAGTCTTACCGAAAGCTTTACCGAATCAGGAGTAATAACTCTTTTTAACCGCTACCATTACGCCTACGCCAATGTCAATCAGCCGATGGTCATCAATAAGGACAGTTTCTATGTACTGAGTTTAAAGGAGAAAGTGGCCTCAGGCGGATTTTCCGAAATGAAAGTTTACATCAGCTCTGAAACATACTTTATTACCAAAATTGAAGCCGAAGCTCCGGTATCACGCAAGGTAACGTTAACTCTGCGCAATGTTCAGCAAAACATTGATTTGCCGAACAATTTGTTTCAATTTAATATAAGTGACACCATGAAGGTAGTTGAAAATGCGCTTACAACAGCGCAGTAAATAAAGGTTATGTATATGCAGGAAACAGTCGGTCAAATTCTAAAGAAAAATCGCCTTGAGAAAAATTACTCTATTAAAGATGTTGCCGATGCCACAAAAATTACCGGCCGCCATATAACAGCCATAGAGGAAAATAATTTTGATATTTTTCCGGGAGAAACCTATGTCCTTGGGTTTATCCGGTCGTATTCCAATTTTCTCGGGATTGACCCGGATCAAATGATCCAAATTTACCGGGGCAACCAGATGGAAGAACTGGAACCTCCTCTTGAAGAACTTACCGGACCCACCGTAACGATTTATGACTACCTGAAAAAATACCTCTATTGGCCCCTGATTATTCTTGCTGGAATTTTCGTGATTGGAGGAATCATTCTTGTTATTAAGAGCAACTCAAATCAGCCTGTCCATACAGAGGAATCTGCAGGAAGCGAAAAAGATCTTGCAAGAATTTTAACCGAGTCCTTAAAAATTCCAGATATCGAAACCGAACATATAAAGCTGGCAAGCGGAAACGCAACGGCGCTCATTTCCGTTAAAAACGGCATCGACTTCTCCATTCAAAACAACGAGGTATACCTGGTTCTGGATCGTCTGGATTATAAAACCGTTCAGGGAAACCTGAGCCGCGCCTATCTTTTTCTTTATCCTGGAAAGAAAGTAATTCAACTTGCAGAAAATGAACTCACCAACATCGAAGAACAGGGAATAAAGCCCTTTAAGATCCGATTTATGGGCGCTACCCCGAATATGATTAAGATTCAAATTCAATATGCAGGCACAGACTATGAAGAACAGGAAAGTGTAACCACCATTGCAAACCCCTCCAACTTTATTATTCTACTTGATGCCCTGACTACCGGAGAAAATTTCGTTGAGTTTTATGTCGACGGCAGTCTCCGGAAACGGGGACTTTTACCTGCAAGTTCCGAACTGCATTATGAGGCCAACGACAGCATTCAAATGAAGATAGGCGACGCGGGAGCCATCGATATTAAAATTAACGGCAAACCCCAGGTATTTGGAGTCCGCGGTCAGCAAATTAACAAAATTATCCGAAAAATCAAGGATCCCGTTGAACAAACCAAGTTTCAGATATCGATCAAGGACTCATGAAAAAAATTCATGAAGTCTCAGGATGTGTCATTTTATATAGAAACCCTCGGCTGCCCAAAAAATATTGTTGATTCGCGCACCATGCGCGGCAATCTGCTTATCAACGGCTTTGTTGAAGCAAAAACGCCTGAAAACGCCGATCTTATATTAATCAATACCTGCTCGTTTATCAAGGAAGCACAGGAAACCACCATAGATACTATATTCGAAGCGGTAAGACTAAAAGCATCCAATAAAAATAAAAAAATTGGCATTGTTGGCTGTTTTTCGGAACAATTTGCGGGAAGCCTGGAAAATCAAATTCCCGAAGCTGATTTTTTTCTCGGCACTCGAAGATACCACGAAATTGCCCATGTAGTAAGCCAAAAATGCTCTATTGAATTAATGCCGCGGCTTCCGGGAGAGAAAATACATTCCAGATCACGAAATGAAATAATAAATCCTTATGCCTATTTTCGTATTGCGCAAGGCTGCTCCAGAAAATGCGCTTTTTGCGTAATCCCCGCTATTCGCGGCAGTTTTGAGCCATATACAATAGATCATCTGAAACAGCAATATGAGCAGGAGATGTCTCAGCGCTACGAAACCAGCAATCTACGCGAAGCTATCTTTGTAAGCCAGGATACAATAAGTACCCCGGAAAAAGATCTTCGTCAATTTATCGAATTTTTTGAATCCCTCGGCCATATATCGTGGATACGCCTGCATTATTTATTTCCCGATAAACGCATATTTGACATAATCCGGATGATGAGCGAGTACCCCAAGATTGTTCCCTATCTGGATATCCCGTTTCAACATATTTCGCGGTCTGTCCTTGAGGCGATGAATCGCCCTGGAGATGCAGGATTGTTCTCTGAAATTATAGGACACTCACTATTATCCAATCCAGAAATGGAAATTCGTACTGCATTTATTATCGGGTTTCCAGGAGAAACCGATGAAGATATCGAAGAAGCCGTTCGCTTCATTGAAAACAATCCGGTGCATAAACTGGCTCTTTTTCGCTACTCGCACGAAGAAGGTACTCCCGCATTTCAAAAAAGCCGCGACTTGATTCCGGATAAGGTAAAAGCGGAAAGAATGAATTATGTGCGTGAGGCTCATATAAAGGCAAGGACAGCATTACGATCAAACCTGACCGGCAAAAAAACTCTTTTGATGCTTGATGAGGTAAATCCAGATGAAATAATTGCCCGGAGACCCCAGGATTCTCCTGATATTGATGAAGTGGTATACCTGTCGACAACGCCAGAACTGGATTTAAAGGTTGGCGACATGGTAGAAGCGCGGCTAAATACCGCAATGGAGTATGACTGGATCGGGGAAATAATTGCAAAATGCTAACCATACCAAACATATTAACAGTAATGCGATTGTTCATTATCCCATTTTTTCTTTTTTTTCTTTTTGAAGATAATCCAGGCGGCCGCCTTATTGCCCTGTTCCTGTTTATTATCGCCTCCCTCTCGGATTTGCTTGATGGATACCTTGCGCGCAGACTGGCGCAGGAAAGCAAGGTTGGCAGATTTCTTGATCCGTTGGCAGATAAAATGCTGGTCATTGCGACGCTGCTGGCTTTCTTGATGCTGGATAACCAGATATCGGTCTGGATGGTTGTGGCAATCATAGGGCGAGATATGGTAGTTACCCTTATGAGATATCTGGCCATCCGAAAAGGCACAGAGATAAAAACGTCGAAACTCGGAAAAACAAAAACAGCCTTTCAGATGACCGCCATTATAATGATACTTTTAATTCTCTTTATAAGATCGTACCGCTTTGATGTAGAGCAAATTTTTCATCAGGGACACATGGAGGGCAAAAAAAACTTTCAAATTGCAACCGAGCTTGTAGACAAGGCCGTTAAACTTTTCCCCGACAAATCTGTGGCAAAAAGAGAAAAAAGAAAAATTTTCCTTGAACCCATGCCGTATTTCTTAATGTTAATTACCACCATTGTAACATTAATTTCCGGATTAAAATATGTGATGCAAAATTTTTCTGTACTGAAGCCGCCATATTATATATTTTTATCAAAAAAAAAGGGTAGCGGGTGAAAAAAGTATCGGAATTTATTTCAACGGGTTTATTTATCGGATATTTTCCCTTCGCGCCCGGAACGTTTGGTTCGCTGACTGCAGCAATTATTGTTTTTATTGTAAACCTGGGTTTTGGTTTTTCCCCCTTAATAAAAATTTTTTCCGTAGCCGCAACATTTGTCATGGGACTTCTAACTGTAAGCCATTTTTTAAAAGACAGCAAGGAAAAAGATCCGGGCTATATAGTTATTGATGAATGGGCCGGACAGGTTGCCGCATACAGCCTTGTACAAATAACCCTTGAAAATTTAATCGCCGGATTTATCTTGTTCAGAATTTTTGATATTACGAAGATTTTTCCAATCAAAAATACCGAAAGACTGCGGGGTTCGCTTGGAATCATGGCCGATGATATCATTGCCGGCCTGTATGCAGCAGTTTGCCTCTGGGCATGGAATTATATACATATATTTGGGGCAAAGTAATATGGCTGAAAATGAAAAATTCGAGGCTGATGCAATAAACTCAAATAAATTGAGTATTTTTCTGGAAAAGTTTAATTTTAATTTAGATCAGATGGAAAAAGACCTGATGCAACTTGAAAAGGAATACTTTTCATTAACGCCTTACTATGAAAAAATATTTGAGCGTCTGGAGAATATGGAGTTTGATGCCCGGGAAAACAGGGCTAGTCTGTTAAGCTATCGAATAAAGCATTTGCTGGGCGATGTCATAAAATTTCATAAAAATTCGGGTTATAATATTGATGGATTTAACCATCTTTTTAAATCTCTACGCTCCGTAAAAACCAGATTGCCCGATGAGATATTTTCCGAGGACGCGCTTAAAATGATTCGTGAAAAGGTAAAACTGGAAGCAGCGCGGTGGATTCCATCGGGACTGCCTCAAAAATCAGACCTGCACAAATACCTTGCCCTTGAAAATGACGGCACGCATTATTTAATTGCTTTTAAAAAGAAAATCTGGGAAAAACAGGTTGAAAACAAAAGCAGGGTTAAAATCCAGATAAAATCCCTGCCAGGAGACAATACCTTTTCGTTTAAAAGTCTGCCGGGCAATACAGAAAAGCAGGCCAGCCTGAAACTGGCGGTCTTAATAGAAAATGAAGCCGGCGAAAAGACAGGAATTCTGACCGAAAAAATTGAAGGTGTAATGATTTTTTCCGGGAAGTTTCTGAAAAAAAACACGGATTATTTCCCCATATCCGACGGCGGTTTTGCCCCATATCTGACCTTGAAGGGTATGCGTTATTTCATCCGGAAAGATTGATCCCGTATATATTCGGACACTCGTATACTCCACAAAGTTATGCACATACTGTCCACACATGTGGATAACCCAAAGAGAGCAAAAAATCAATGCTCCCAAACTCGCGCAGGTAAATTGCAGAAAGGTTCGCTTTTCCCCGAAATTTTCATCCCACAATGGAGAATTTCTGTAAATTTTATACTCAATGACATA
>JAOUFE010000061.1 GCA_029858425.1 Spirochaetia bacterium
CTGATTGAAAAATTCGGCGACGAATTGCCGATTTCCTGGATGCACAGAAGCCAACGATACGGCGAGCGACTATCGGCTGGTTTGAAAATCAGCGATTTAATTGGAGATATCGATCCTTCCAAACTGATTTCAGGGTCGCCGTTGAGCTCAGAAGGCGCGCTGCATTTTGGAATTATTCCCAGAACCAACCGCGGTATTTTTGCCATAAATGAACTCCCTGATCTGGATTATCTTGTGCAGGTAGCCCTGTTTAATATTATGGAGGAAGGCGATATCCAGATCCGAGGCTACCCATTTCATTTTCCGCTGGATATTATAATCTCGTTTTCGGCCAACCCCACAGATTACAGCCGGTCTGGAAAAATTATCAGTCAGCTAAAGGATCGTATGGGCAGCGAAATTCGAACACATTATCCCGATTCCAGAGAACTTTCTTTGAATATTACCCGCCAGGAGGCAACGCCGGTAAACTGCGACATTCCACTTGCTTTTCCGCTATTCATGGAAGAAGTCAATGAGGAGTTAACCCGTCAGGCGCGCCAGTCGCGGCATATTAATCAGAAGTCGGGAGTTTCAGCCCGCTTTTCTATTGCTAATTATGAGACTCTGGCGGCCAGCGCGACGAGACGCGCCCTGATCTTGAAGGAAGAAAAGGCGGTTGTCAGACCAACCGATATGGGCAATATTTTTGCTTCCTCTCTGGGTAAAATAGAACTCGACCCTTACCGCGATGAGGCGATGACCGAATATCATCTTTTAAGCACTTTGATCGAAGCGGCTTTTAAGGAAATTTTTCTCGAAAAATTTGCTTCGAACGAGCATGAGAAAATCATGGATGCCATTGCCGCAGAATTGCTTTCTGCCGGTCATATTGAAACCTCGGATTTTATGAAAGTGGAAAACTATAAAAGCTTGCTAAATGTCATTCCTTCTATTTTTGATTTTATAAATATATTAAAGGCAGACAAGGATATATATTTAATGGCGTCTGCCTTTGAATTTATTCTGGAAGGTTTGACTTCACTTAAACGAATTACCCGTAAAAAAACTGGCCAGCTCCACATTTTTAAATCCATGGACGCATATTAATGATTGTACATCGTTATATACCATATGACGGCAGCGAAAACCCGTTTGATCCAAATGAGTTGATGGCAAAGGTAGGAGAATTGATGATGCGCTACCAGGTCAGCCTTGATGAAGCGCTTCAGTTGTTGCTGGCCAACGGGCAGATTCCAAACATTCATTTAAAACAGGCCGGTCTGACGGATTTTATCGAAGAAATGATTCGCCAGTTAGAAGAGCAGAAAGGGGAGATTCTAAAGAAGTACGATCCCCAAAAAAATTTATCCGACGCTAACAAGGATATAAGCACATTTAAAGGATATTTGAAAAAAACTTTAAATAAGGAAACTTTTAAGGAATTTGAAACAGGCGGAATTTCATCTGTTCCGGACTATCTCTACCGGTTGAGATGGAATATGCTGATTCATCCGGGAAGAGAGAAAAGAAATATTGAAAAAATGGATCGGCTTTTATCAGCCATGGAAATTCTGGGAAATCTTGAAAAATCTCTCCGGTTGTTTGACTTTAGCGGAAAAAACAAGATTCCCGGAGAAATAATTAATGAAGAACTAAAAAAACTTTTCAATCTTGAAGATACGATCAATGCTCTAAAAGAAGCGCTTGCGAACGGGGACTTTCAAACTTTGAGTCTGGATAAACTGAGGCAGGCTATTGGAATGGAAAAACTCCAGGAGTTTCTGGAGCTACAGAGAAAACTTTTGGATCAAATGAGGGAAATTCTTGAAAAAAAAGGATTTATCGAAGCGATTCCAGGAGATTCCGCGGAAGCAACAATTTCGGCAAAAGCAATAGATTATATTTCGTCGCATGCTTTAAACGAATTGTATTCGCATTTGCAAAATGATTCAGCGGGTTTAAGTCTGGTTGAAACCGAAGGAGATAGCGAACACACAACATCGCGTTTACGCAATTTTGAATTTGGAGATAATATATCCAGCATTGACTGGTCGGCTACGCTGGTAAATGCGTATATCCAGAAAAGACGCGCCCCGGTTTTACAGGATATTGAAGTGTAGCTCCCGTGGTTCGGCTAAAAATGCAATTGTCATACTTCTTGATATGTCGGGTTCCATGTATCGCTACGACAGATTTTATCAATCGAAAAAAATGATTTTTGCCCTTGATAAATACATGAAAAAGGAGAACCCAAATGACCGGCTTGAAATTATTGGTTTTGGATCGCTTGCCAGAAGATACAGCCTGAATGAGTTGTTTGCTTTGCAGCCGCATCCAGTAATTTTCAGCGATCCCATGATTCGCCTCCGGGTGGATCTTTCAAAGCGTGCGGACAAAAATACCGATGGAATCCCCCTGTATTTTACCAATTTGCAGCGCGGACTGTCTCTTGCCCGCAGACTCTTGTCATCAAAGGAAACAAAAAATCGCCAAATATTTTTAATTACAGACGGGGTACCTACGGCGCATATGGAAGGCTCTGTTTTGCATTTGAATTTTCCTCCTGTTAAAGCGGATTTTGAGACATCGTTGCAGGAAGCCCGGTATTGCCGCGAGGAAAATATTATTATTAACACGTTTTTGCTCTCATCTGAATGGTGGGAAAATTTCAGCGCCGATGCCAGCGAAAAAAGCTTCGCCGCTAAATTTGTAAAAACCACCGGCGGCAGATTTTTTCAAACCCATCCCTATGAACTTGGAGTAACAGTCCTGTACGATTACATTAGCGGGCAGAAAAAACACATTCGATGGGGTGGATCAACGGAGCCTGAAAAAGGCGATTAACCCTTTATCCAGTTGTAAATATCGTCCAATACTTTTAAATTGCTCAGCAGCAGATTTTTCCCGGTAGACGATCTCTCATAGGTTTGTATAACGCCTCCAAATTTGCTTTGCAGTTTTTGAAGTTTGCTTTTTTCGTATAAAGCCCCCATCCATAAAACCTTTTTATTTTTCCAGGGAGCATCGGTCATGTTTTCAAGACTTTCATCAGGAGACAAAATAATTAAACGCTCGAAGTCGCTGATTATTTTTGTCTGGTTTAGCAGGTTGGATTGTGTTCCGGAAAGCAGCAAAATTTTTTCCCCATAATCTCCTCTGCCCAGCTCCAGATGAATTTCCTGAACTTCCAGAAAAAGAGGCGGCCATGAGTTCATCATTTCGCTGGTTTTCAGGTAATTTTTTATGCGCAATGCGCGGTATTGGGCTTCGTTATAAATAAACGGCTGGCTTGTTTGATATTCCATTACAGAAATGTCAGTACCGAATTTTTCTACGATGGTTTTTAAAAACCACTTTTGCGGTTTACCTTCGTTAATCATAAGCAGGGAAGTTTTTTTTGAATTTTCCGAAGGCTTGTAATAAATAAAATTAAACTGCAATCCAAGATTGAGGAATTTTTTAGTTACATCCTTGTCGCCATGTGTCCATGTATTCCATATTTCCTCCGGATTTACCATTGTCGTAATGAGGAAAAAGATTACCGTCGCTATTCCAGCCCGCTGAAACATGAACAACAGATATAATATTATGTCGCATTGACAAGTAATATTTCTGTCCGGAGCATGGGCATGAACGCGCATTTTAATACATTTCGATCTGATTATTGAGGTTCCTGCTCATGCCCATGCTATTTTTGTGTTTTTGCGCACACATTATTTTAAAATAATTATTGACTAACCATTTGGTTAATGGGGTTTGGGGCTGCTCTATGTTGAAAAAGCCGATCAACCAGGAAACAAAAACAAAAATTCTTTTGTCTGCCAAAAAAATATTTGCGCAAAAAGGATTTGCCGGCGCCCGAATGGACGCCATTGCCAGAGAAAGCGGCGTAAATAAAGCGATGCTTCATTATTACTTTGGAAGCAAGGATCACCTTTACCATGAAGTAATTTTGCATCTTGTTAATCTGGGACAAAAGGGTGATTTTGACATGAACATCATTCACGACGGATGGACGGCATCCCAAAAACTGACGGCAGCAATTTATTGCATTGTTTATATGCACTTTGACGCTTTAGATGATGATTTTCATAGAATTATTGCCTGGGATTTTGCAGAAGGAAAAAACAGCATGAAAATGCTCGCAAAAAATTATTTTGCTCCTGGACTGGCCAGGCTTGAAAAAATTGTCGTTGAGGGAATCCAAAATGGCGAGTTTGAATCCAAAAATCCAGCTTTAAGCGTCTGGAGCTTCGTTATTTTCATTATAGCCTATATTAACCAGCAGGAAATCTATAAAAATACGGAAATTTATTCGCGGCTGTACGGATCAAACTCAAAAGAAATGATAATGAATTTTCTTTTGAATCATATGTTTAAATCGTTAAGCATCAACAAACAGAAAATTCCAGAAATCCCGTCGGAAGTAATACAATACTTTAAAACGCATGTATTAGATGTAAAATCAAATCAGGAAAACAAATGAAAAATAAATTTTTAACGCTCGTAATGTCCCTTTCTTTCATTGGCACAGCTTTTGCTCAATCTGCCGAGGGCAACAATGTCGAAAAGAAATCTGTGGAAAATCCGAAAGTAGCAAAAGCAGTAACATTAACTCTTGATAAAGCAATTCAAATGGTTTTGCACAACAATCTTACGCTTAGATCGGCAAAGTTTGACGTGTTGATGAGCGATACGGATTTTCGCAGCTACATGCAAAAATATTCCATACGGCTTGGCGCTGATGGTTCGTATGTTGACCAAACGGTGCCGGCAAGCGGAATGGTATCTGTATTTGGCGGGGACAAGACAACGCAATTTGATGCGGGGCTTTCCATTTCAAAGTTATTTTCAACCGGAACCATGCTGTCGGCTGGTATCAAAGAAGCGTTATACGATCAAAATGATAAAGCAATTCCAGGATTCAAAGCAACAGTAGATCCGGCATATAACAAGCCGTCGCTTTATGTAACGGTTCAGCAGGATTTACTAAAAAACGCATTTGGTATTGCCGATCAAAAAAACATGGCGATATTAAAAAACTTAACGGAGATGAAAAGGGATAACTATATATATCAGCTTTCCGGTTTAATTGTCTCGGCATTAATTGATTACTGGCAGGTAATTATCCAGGAAAACGCCCTGAAAAACAGCAAGAAAGCCATGGACGCAACGGCGCAAATAAGGGATATTGTCGCCAGAAATGCCCAATATGGTTTAACAGAAACATTCGAGGTAAACCAGTATGAAGCCCTTGTTGCAGGCGCGAAAAGCCGTGAAGATCTGACAGCATTTCAAAGAGATCAGGCCATTCGCAAACTTTTAAGAACCATTAACATGCCGGAAGGTACGAAAATTGAAGGAGTTACGGAACTCTCAGAGGATCTCCCACCTATGGATTTAAAAAAATCTCTGGAGGCCGCCTATGAAAAGAGAACCGATTATAAAAATGCGCTAAGGGATATTGAGGTAAGTGAATTAAATTTATCGCTTGCCAATCACAATGCCCTGCCTTCGCTTACAGCTTTTTTTACTCTCTCAACGGCTTCCCAGTCAGATGTATTTTCAACTGCTTTTTCTGATGCTTTATCGCTGAATTATCCAACCTGGAAGGCAGGGGTAAGCATGTCGTATCCTCTGTGGGATCAAGGAATAAAGACTGCGATCAGAAATGCCGATTATCGGCTGCAACAATCCAAAATTCATCTTGAGCAATTAAAAAAAGAAATGGAAGATGATGTTGCGGAAAAATTTCAGGCAGTAACGCTTCAATACAATGTAATGATGAATACAAAAACAATGATGCGCGAATCCCAGGCGTATTACGAAAAAATTATGCAAAATGCAGCCAAAGGCAGATTTAACTCCATTGTGGCAAAAAATGCTCTCGATACGATTATTGACGCCCGTCAAAAAATGCTTGAAGCCATCGTTCAGTATAATATTGCTTTATTGCAGTTTGATCTTTCAAAAAATGAAATTTTTGACCGGTACAATATTCATATCACCGAGTTGTTGAAGAATATTGAATAAGAGCGCATATCAAAACCGGGACGCGCTAAACATCAAACCAGAAAATCTATATGATGTGATGACTTTCTTGAGGAGTCTTCAATAGAAGGAATTTCGGTATCTGTTGATGGTTTCCTGTGAGTATTTTCTTCCGAATGCTCCTGTTCCATCTCGGCTTCGGTTTTAGTTCCAAAGTGCCTTTCGGAATCCTCCATGGGCTCCTCAAACTCAACTTTGTCGGTTTTGTTGACTTGTTTCTCGCTTTGCCGGGATTCTTTTATAATCTGGTTTCCCATGACTTTCTCTGCATCAACTAAATTTGCCTGACGCATGCCCTGGTCGCGCGCGGTTTCGAGCATGGAATTTATATTTACCTGCAAATCCAGAGGTCGTACGCTCATCTCCGACGTCCCCGTTTCTTTTTGGCGCCTTCTTCATCTTCGTAAGGCAATATTTTGATGTTTCCATTTTCCGCAATCAAGGTGACATTATTGTACTCATCATTTACGGTAAATTCTGCTTCATTAATAATGATTTTAACCCCCGGGAAAAGAGTTTTTTCAACATGTACTTTGCCTCGCGCAGCAAGTATTTGCAGGTATTCCTGGAGTTGTTTTTTTTCAGATTCGGTTTCATTTAGCCTGTCGTTGAGCTTTTCTTTGCCGGAAATCATTTTATTGAGCATGGCTTCTTTGGCTTCAGTAAATTCTTCGCCCTGTGTTGTTTTTTGCACTGTTAACGTTCGAATATTTTGATCAATTTTTTCCAGTTTTTCTTTGGCCTGTTTTTGAATATTCTCCAGTTGGGTAATTTGCTGAAGAATTTTGGGATTTGTTCCCACAATTACAATGGTTGGAGTAGAAGCTTGTGCGCCAAGTTGCTTCACACGGACTTCTTCGCCGGCCATTATTTCCCCGCCAACAATCTGGGCTCTTTTCCCGTTGCAAATTATTTTGCTTCCAGCATGAATTTTGGAATGTAAAATTCCTTCGGCCACAATTACATCTTTTTCAACGCTGACATATGTATTTTGTACAAACTTGGCAAATACGCTTCCGGTGGTGGACTCAATAACAGCCCCATCCCTTCCAACAATACCCTGTCGAACGATGACATCGCCTTCGGCTTCCAGGTGCGCTTTTTGAACGGTTCCCGCAACTTCAATATTACCAGCAGCCTTGACTTCCATGTTGTCTGAAACAGAGCCTCTTACCGTTACAGAACCAAGGAACATAATATTTCCGGTATCCAGACCAACATCTCCGCCAACGGTAAAGTTTTCTTCCACGTTTACGCGACCGCCAATAAAAACAACCTGGCCATTTTTTTCTGCAATTAATTGTTTTCCATCTTCCGATAAAATGGTGCCTTTCCCTGCCCTTAGTTCCGTAGGCAGGCCATCGGTAGCAGGTAATATTTTATTAAACAGGGTTCTACCGGGTTTGCCTTTTTCAGGGGGGGCTAATTCAGCAAGCACTTGTCCCTGTACCACATTTTCAATCAGATCTTTGGCCAAAAAGTCAATTTTCCCCGATTCATCTTCTTTAAATTCTATTTTTTTGCTGATACGAACCTTATAGTCGATATGCCCGTCTTTTCCGTTTACCGGAGGATCGCCTTTGGCGGCTACGACAGGTTGTCCGTACCTGTCGTTATCCAGCGCATCCTGAATGGCTTCTTCCTGGAAACCATATTCAACGTTTGCATTTCTTAATGCATTTACAATATCTTTTACAGTTAGATGTTTGCCGCCTGGGCGGGGGGAGGAAAATGTTACAGTCGCAGACATCTCGTCGGGAAGTATGTCCATGGTCATTGAAGAGTCGGCTCCCTGCCGGGGCGAATAATTTCCGATCTTTACAGGTTCAGCGGATTCATTTTTAATTGCTTTTTCAACGGCCCCTCTGTCATAATTTTCTATGCCATATCTCACGACCGTGTCATGAACAGCATTTAAAGTAACCGGATTGCCGTTACCTTTGGGCGAAATAATTTTCAGGAAAATACCGTTTGCGTAAACGCGGACAATGCTACGGCCATCCACATCTGGTTCGACCTCTTCTCCGAAATCGTTGAGTTTCACTCCGGTAGTCAGCGACACATCAATGTCATCAATATCGTTCCACTTTTCATTTTCCTTGCTCTGGTTTGTTTTTTTAATCATTACATGGTATGGGGTTCGGAACATACCCAAAATGCCGGGAGATCCTTTTTTAATAATTTCGTATTCCAGATCCGAGATGGATGTCATCGTTGTCTGGGCGCCAAGGGCAAGAGCTTCCTTAACCGAGTCGGCATATATTTCCACTTCGGAGGGTATTTCGTTGGCATCAATACCTGCTTCTTCCAATTCAAGACTCAATAGTGTTTGACGCAATTTGCTCATTTTCATAGATATTTACTTTTTGCCGTATTGTTCTTTATATCGGCATTAATATATACAAAACTTTTCTATCTGGCAATCTTGAGTATAAATTCTTTTGAAATGATATTTTTGTCGCTGGTTACCTTGAAAACAGCATTCTCGGCATTTTCAAGATATCCGAGGAAATTCTTTACCGGGAAAGCAAAGGTGTTTTGTTCAAAATACAATAATAGTTTTTTAATGTTAAAGTAGCTGAATAAAATTTCTTTCTTTTCGGAACGTTCAGGATCTAATTTCTCATACAAAGGCGTCCCGCTTTTTCCGGGTATTCCGGTATTGATTTTTTCGTCATCGGTAATAATGATTTGCGAGTCTTGGGCAAGCATATACACATTATACCTGTTTTCCTGGATAATAACCTGTCTCAGTTTTCTGTCAAACTTTTTGTTATAGTCGGTGACAATCATTTTCCAGAAATATTTCCCTTTTGTTTCCGAGGATTCTATTTTGAGGTCATTTAATTCCAGGGATTTTTTTTCGAGGTTATTCATGAAATCTGAAAAACTCTTGAAATAAGCGCTATTATAGCTGAAACTGATGTAATATTTCCATTTGTATAGCTTATTCAGTTCACGGAAAGCGGGTATATCCTTGATATAAAATGAAATATTGTCCTTTGGAAGCAACTCCAGATTTTCAGGAATTTCCATGGCGATCCCGTTGGTCAACTTCTGAAAAAGCATTTGAAGAGTTCTTTGGGCGGGCATACCAAGTCGTTGCCTTTTTATTACAGCATCTGAAAAGGCAGATTGCATTTTAATATATACAAATGGCGCAGATTGCATGTAATCAGGAAAGAATGTCTGTTTTTGAAAATTTAATGCATCCGCAAGAAGAGATTCTCTTTGGGATAAATAGTTATCAGGAAAAAAATAGTCCATATTTAATTTCAATGTTCGGTCATTAATTTTTATCTCTCCTGCAATGCAGTTTGATTTTCCCGATAATTCTTTTATAAATACGTTATCCAGCAGTATATTGTCCAAAAGTAATTTTGGATTATTTTTTATCCTGACATCTTGTTTCTTGGAGTTAATAAAAAAGTATCCGATGGAATCCTGGTGGGAAGAGTTTTTTTTGTAGTATTTTTGTGTATTTATGAAGTCCTTGTCGCGGCTCAGGGCATTTGAAACATTAATTTCCGGTTTTTTAAGGAAGGCGAGATTATCTGAAATCAGGATGGCGCCATCGGTTTTCAGGACAAAGATATTATCCGGGTTTTCAGATTGGCTGAACAGTCCAAAGATTTTACCTTTTTCAATTTCCCGAAATTGAAGCTGCCCTGGATCAGACATTGATGGGGAAGTCGCTGATTTGCGAAACCATTCTAATAAAAACTCATAGGAAACTGCCGGATCTAACGACGGAAGTAACGCACAAAAATATTTTTTATAAACTACCGTGTTTTTTGCTGGTATGGTTGTATAATTTATAAATGCCCCCAGCGGTGAATGGATATCAAAACCATGACTCTTGACATCATCAGGAGACAAAAAGTTGATACCGTATTCTTCCAGGAAAATATCCTGCATGGATTGCCATTCAGAATCAGCGTTTTCCCGGTCCATCAAAGAATAGAACAGTTTTCTTGTTTTTGCAACACTATAATTGAGAGGAGACAATTCCATGTAAATAAATGTGTCTTTATCGACATGCTCCGACGGCTCGTATGAAAAGAGAGAAGAAGTAAATATAATGGACAATAAGATAATATATTTTGCAAGCATCATTTTTTTAGAATCCAAATAATAATAATCTGTGGCGTCCATAAGCAAATTTTCGAAAAATACGGCGGTGCGTAATTCTTTTATCTCCTGATTCCAATTCGCTAAATCCGGATTTCCCCAAATCATCTGCGTTCGTTTGAATGAGTATAGTATACGAAAAGGATGTGCCTGTTTCCACGTTTAACATCAGGTCTATCAGAATTTCCAGAATCAAAAGTTGTTTATATTTTAAACCATAGGGGGGATCGGCAAATATGGCGATATGCTTGATCCATTGAAGCTCGCCATGTTTTTGAAGGTAGTCTTCGGTATTTCCCAGTATCTTTGGAAACTCCCTGACGCCGTCTTTTTTTTCGAAAAAACATTTGTTCATATCGGAAAGCAAATTCAGACGGCTCCAGTTTTTCAGGTTTTTTTGCCTGTCACCGCTGATATCAAAAAAAATACATCCTGCAAACCCGCGACTTACCGCCTCAAAACCAATTTGACCGCTTCCGGCAAATAAATCAACAAAAAGAGAATTGTCAACGTTATGGATATTATTGTCAAATATCTGGAAAATCGCCTCTTTGACTTTATTGGGAGTTATGGAAAAATGATTTTTTACCGGAGGCGGCATCGGGATTTTTTTGTTCTTATGCTTTCCCTTGCTGATAACAGAAAAGTTTCCTTTTTGCATAATTATCCGGTATTTTTTTCAGAAGAGAGTATACTGTATTTTTTAAGCTTTTGATAAAGCGTCTTTCGGGTGATTCCAAGGATGCGAGCCGATTCGGCAATATTATTGTAGTTATGGTTCAATATATATTTTATGTATTCCCTTTCGATATCGATGAGAGAATAATTCATTGCGGTTGGGCTCTTTTCCTGATCAAATAAAAACAGGGTCGGATCAGACTGCTCCCGGATAAAAGACTTAATTGTAGATTTGGAAATGACTTTTGGAGTGTTCTTGTTTTTCAGGATTTTAACAGAAACGTCAGGGTCTGCATCTACCAGAGAAACAAGCGATAGGGTGATCTTGTTCTCAGCAAGGGAAAACAATTGAAATAAATAATTAAAAAACTGATCAAACTGACCCGGGAAATTTTTTTTCATAATTTCAAGCTTGACTTCCGGAGAAATATCTACGGATCGATGGTATTTTGTTTGATACCATGTTGCATAATTGTCCATTATCAGCGGTAAATCTTTTTTGCGTTGTTGTATGGAAGGTATGGCGATACTAAACATGGCCATGTGTGAAAATAAATCCTGCCTGAACAGATTTTTGTCCACCAGTTTTTCAAGGTCGGCAAATGTTGAAAAAACTATTTTACACTTTATTTTGATGCGCTGGTCTTCTCTCAAAAAGTGTTGATTTTTCAAGGCGTGGATTAAATCATTTTGTAATTCCCATTTGAGATATTCCATGTTTTTAATATACAGCGTCCCTTTTTTGGCCATTTCGGGCAGACTGTTGTTTATATACCGTAATCCGGGAAGGTTTTTTTGGCGGGATCCAAATAACATGGCTTCATGAAAAAATTTGGGTATAGCCGCAAAATCGGCTTTGATGAACGGATCTCCGTAGCAACCGAGTCTGTGCATATGAGCGGCTATCTTGTCGTGTTCGGCGCCTTCCGACCCCCGCAACAAGGCGATTGGCCATTCGGTGGCATTTTCAAGTTTCTCATGGAAAACGTGCGTAGATTCGGTAGAGCATAAAAATGCGGGAGGATGGTATTCTGTGAGAATCTCCTCATTGCTGGAGGAAAAATTTTTAGCCTGTTTATTGGCGGCTAAAATATTTAATTGATGGAAATATATTTGATTTTGTCGCAGGATTTGCAGATCTTTCATTTTGTTCTGCATAAAAAAATCAAGAGTCTTGATAAAATTATTTTGTTGTTCAAGAAGAAAGTTGTTGTACCAGAAAATATGAAAGTTTTTTCTGATATGGATCAAGGTCTGCATATCCGGTTTATTTAGATATTCTGTTTCAATCATCAGGATTACACAAATCTCGCCAGTTTCGGTGTTTTTATCCCGGAATAAAGAATCCATCCACTTTAATGATCGTAAATGAACAGGCTGGATATCAACAAGAAGCAGATCAATATCCATTTTTTTGATATTCCTGATTCCATCCTTGATGGTTCCAGAGCTGAATACTTCATATCCTGATTTAAGTTCCTCTTTAAACAGTTTTTTAAGATTATTATTTTGACTGATAATCTGAACCGAAGGCATAGTTCAATGATTACTTCCGGCGTATTGCGTCAACAGAGATTGAAATAAATTAAAAATAAATAAAATTTTATTAAGTAACATGTCTACAATATAAACTTCAAGGGAAATATTTTTTGCTTTATAAATTATCGCCCGATTTTATCATGGCGATTACTTATATGAAATTCTCTGTAAATAAATCGTCGCTTGAAAGAGCCATGAGTCAAATTGACGCGATTGTAACCGGCAAGGATACTCAAACATTGTTATCAAATGTATTATTGTCTGTTGGGGATGATCAAAAATTGCGCATTACTGCATCGGATATGGAAAGTACGGTGCGGATCACGCTTGATATTGAAGATTCGATACCGGGCGAATTGATTATGAAGGCCAAGAAGCTTTCCGATATTGCCCGGCAGATGAAAGCAGAGAAAATGATCTTTGAATCGGAGGAAAACTCCGAAGAAAATGGAAACGATGGCAAGCTTTACCGGATCAAGCTGGAAGGAGTCGGGGCAAGATCTGCAAGATTTAAGATGACCGGGTCTGATCGTTCACATTTTCCCGAAATAAATGAAATTGCGACTGAAAAACTTGTATCCATCCCGGCGCAGGCATTGACAGACATGATATCGAGGACATTTTATTCAATTTCTCATGAAGACAATCGTTATATTTATAATGGCATTTGTTTTCATGCGGAAGGCCGTATCCTTACGCTTATTGGAACCGATGGGCGAAGACTGGCGGCAGTTTCCAGGGAGTTGCCTTCTCCGATAATTCTGGGTACTGGAGAAGGGGATATCGTGGTTCATGCAAAAGCCATTCGGGAATTGCAAAAAATTATGGATATGGATGCCATGGTCTATGTCGGCGTGGAACAAAGAGATATTTTCTTTCGAGTGGGGAATGCGGAGCTTTCAAGCCGCCTTCTTGAAGGAAAATTTCCGGACTATAAAAAAGTAATACCAAATGACTCGACAATTTTTGTTGAAATAGACCGGGAGTTGATGCTGGATTCCATCCGCCAGGTTATGGTAATGACAGAACAACCTTCTTTTCAGGTTCGCCTCAGTATGGGTAAAGAAGGAAGTTTTTTAACAGCCAATACGCCCGATATTGGCGAAGCGGAACTTACTTTGCCCATAGACTCCGTTATCGAACAACTGGATATCGGATTCAATGCAAATTATTTTATGGATATATTAAAGGCAGTTCAGTGTGGAAAAATAAAATTGCGTTTTAATGATCCGGCAAGGCCGATTGTATTTGAAGATACAGAAGATGACAAGTTTGTCGCTTTGGTTATGCCCATGAAAATCTAATATGCCGCAAGGGCATTTCCCTCATCCACTTCACATTCGATCCATAAGACTGGAAAACTTTCGTGGTTATTCAAGCAAGAAAATTTTTATTCATGGAGACATTGTGATTTTCATTGGCGCCAACGGGGCTGGTAAATCCACCATTCTCGAAGCAATTTCTCTAATGAGCAGCTTGAAATCTTTCAGGGGGGCAAACGACAAAGATATGATTCAGCATGATTGTTCCCGTTATCTTGTCGAACTCGAATATGAAAGTATATCAGGAATGCATAAAATGAGCATGGGATTCGGAGGCGCAGACAGAAATGATAAAACAGAAAGACGAATGCGCATTGATGAAAATTCAGCAAATCGAATATCAGATTTTATTGGCCATTTTCAAACAGTAGTTTTTGCTCCGGATGATATAAATATTATTGAGGGAGGTCCCGGGGAACGCAGAAGATTTATCGATATTGTTCTTGCATCGCTGCACACGGAATACCTGGTTTCCCTGCAATCCTATAAAAGAATTCTAAAATTAAGATCGGCATGTTTTTACAAAGCAGGGGGCAGGGCAGATGAAAAACTTGTTGCCTCTATGGATCATGATTTAATTAAATTTGGCTGTATTATCCAGAAAACCAGGAATGAATTCCTGAGCGAGTTTGAGGGAATATTTTCAAGACTGGTGAATTATGTAAGCTCTGGATCGGATGCATGGAAAATACGATATCAACCATCCATAAAGGACGGCAATGTTTCGGAAAAATACAGATCGGCTATCGAAAGTACAAGAGCCGAGGACATGAAAATGCGACAAACCACACACGGAATTCACAGAGACAGAATATTATTTACAGATCAAAAATCGGGAGAAAATGACATATCGAGAGTGGGCTCCCAGGGGCAAAAAAGAACCGTAGTTCTTGCTTTGAAAATGGCGCAGTTCGAATATACCAAAAAACGAAAATCCGAAAAACCGGTTTTACTGATTGATGATGTGCTGAATGAACTGGATATCGAAAGACGCAAGAAATTTATAACCTTTTTGCACGATGCCGGGCAAGCCTTTATTACCGCTACCGATATTTCCGCACTGAATGATTTTATCAACGACAAAAAAGAGACCGCTGAATTTCAAATTCTATATATGGATAAAATTTAAAATTTCCAAAGGCCGGTGTACAATGATATCTGCGCCGGCGCTTTTTATATCTTCGATATTTCTGTAGCCCCATGAGACTCCTATTGGATTCATGCCACAGGCCAGGGCAGTTTTTACATCGGTTCCGCTGTCGCCTATAAACAAACAACAGGAGGGCGGAATGTTCATTGTAGATGCAATTTCGATTGCAGAATATGGATCGGGCTTTTTTGGTATATTGTTTCTTGCTCCCAGGACAACTTCAAATTTCCATTTTCCGAGGATGATTGAAACTATTGGAATTGTAATTTCGTGCAGTTTGTTGGATAAAATAGCCATGGGAATTTGAAGTCTTGTTAATTCATTCAGCAGATTCGGAATTTCAGGATACATCGAAGTTTTTTGTACCGGGGTTTTCCTGTATTCGGAAATAACTGCTTTATATACTTTGTCGATTTCTGTTTCATTACAGGAGCCGGGTAATGCATTTTTTACCAAATT
>JAOUFE010000062.1 GCA_029858425.1 Spirochaetia bacterium
CTTATCCGGAGGAGATTTGCTTACCAGCGGACAAAGACGAAATGTAACGGTGCTGTTTTCAGATATCAGAGGTTTTACGACAATATCGGAATCATTAACACCGCATGAAGTTGTGGAGATGTTGAATGGCTATCTGGAAATAATGACAGATATAATAATAAAATTTGGTGGCGTTGTTGACAAGTTTGTCGGCGATGAGATTTTTGCCGTATTCGGCGCTCCCTTCGATCATCCAATGCACCCCCTTTGCGCTGCAGCTACGGCGCTGGATATGGAAAGTGAATTAAACCAACACAATAAAATGCGTATGGCTGAAGGAAAATTGCCCATCAATATTGGAATTGGAGTAAATACAGGCGATGTAATTTCAGGCGCTATGGGTTCGACCAAGAGAATTGACTTTACCTCAATAGGCGATGCTGTAAACCTTGGAGCCCGACTTGAGGGAACCAATAAAGTATATGGAACTATGGGGATTATGTCCGAATTTACATACCAAAAAGTTGTTGAAGACGTGGTTGTCCGGGAACTGGATTTAATCCGGGTAAAGGGAAAGTTAGAACCAGTAAAAATATTTGAAATCGTCGCGCTTACCGAAACCGGCAGCGCAAAACTGGCGAATTTCCTTAAAAACAAGAAAAAGTATTAGGTTTCAACCGAAGCCTCAACAAGGGGCAGGGCTATCTCAAAATTTATTTTCCTTTTGTTTTGAATATTATCCATATTGGAGTTATCGGTAACGCTGGATAATGTGATTTTCCCGTGGTTTTTTCGTATGATTTTTTCTACCATTGTAAGTCCCAGTCCAAAATCCAGGGTGTTGTATTCTTCAAATACAAATTTTACCAATCGAAAGAAAGGTTCAAAAATTAACTTTTCGTATTCGCGTGGAATTCCTTCATCTCCGGTAAGAGAAGTGTCAGGTTCGCTCATAAATGAAATATAAAATCTGTCGCTAGTACAACTTGAAAATATATAAATGGTTGATTTGGGAAGAGAAAACTTCATGGCATTCAAAGTCAACTCCTCAAATGCTTTTTGGATAAATTCCAGGTTTACCAGCAATTGCTTTGCAATATTGTCATAATTAGCTTCATTAAATTTGACGTTTTGTGATTTGATGGACAGTTGTTTTGCAAGTTTGTCAGGCAATGCCAATGCCAGCTCGTATACCTTTTGTACGGGTTCTTTTTCCAGCTCAATTTCAGCATCAAGCATGTTAGAAATTTCGGTAATGGCATTCAGCGCTTTTTGGGCGGATAACGCATTGTTAAAGACCAGATCCATTAAATCTTTTTTTACAAGATAGTTGCCGTCAGCCTGTTTGATTTGCTTTTTGATCAGCGACAACAGAGAAATAAGAGAGCCCATGCCAGCTCCCTGTGTAAAGCTTGCCTTGAGACTCCCGAAAAGAGTTTTATCAAATCGGTCGTAGCTTCGCGCAGTAATTCTTTCTTTCATTACATTCCAGTCCAATTGTTTTTCCATGCGCATCTGGCGCTCTTTTTCGAGCGCCATTTTATTTTGCTTTAAATGGGCAAGATCAATGGCATTATGAACTTTAAATATTAATTTTTCTGCTCCAACGGGTTTAATTATATAGTCGCTAACCCCCATTTTCATTATATCAATAATTGTTGCAGGACTCTGGTCTTCTGTTTCTACGATAATCGTTACAGGCGCGTCTATTTTCCTTAATTCGCTGATGAGCTGTCTGCCGTCCATGACAGGCATATGCATATCGATAATAATGACATCTACTTTGTTATGCATATAATGATCCAGAGCTTTTTTGCCATTATCCACAAGTGTGGTTTCAAATTCTCCGGAAGTCAGAATACTTTTCAGGAGTTCTCCTGCAACGGGGTCATCTTCGGCGATCAATATGTTTGCTTTTATCATGAATTTTTTCCTTGCTGGAGGCTTTTGGCTATCGTTTTATTGTCGAACATTTCTTCGGGAATGTACATAAAAATATGCAATTCAGCCAATTGTTATCCGGATTTTTTTTGCTTTTCGCAAGGTTCGGGCATAAATTGTTGTTCCTATGAGTGAACAAAAACGGGATATATTCAAATGGCTTACTATTTTTAATACAGTTGGCATACTGGCGATCGGATCATTAATTGGTTATATTTATGTTGCCAATCGGCCATCCAGACCCCAGGAACCGAAAGTGGTTAAAAATATCGATATGAGACCTCTTGTTGAAGCAACGCAATACAAAGGGGCCAAAGATCCAAAGGTAAATATTGTGATTTTCAACAGTTTTACATGGGTTTTGTAAAAAATCCAGAGAAGTAATGCACCAGGTACTGCAAAAGTATCCGGATAATGTAAGGCTGGTTTACCGCCACTTTAGCCGTAACGAGGTAGATGAGAAAGCCGGAATGGCGGCCGAATGTGCGGGCGATCAAAATAAGTTCTGGCAAATGTATGATGCCATTTACTCGGATGACGAAGGAACGTTTGATTATCTTGCTTATGCCAAAAAGGCTGGAGTCAATGTTGGCATTTTCAATCAATGTATTGCTTCAAATAAATATCAAAGCAAGGTAGACCGGGATACTGAAATGGGGCGAACTCTTGGCATTCAGGGAACCCCAACTTTCATAGTAAACGGTGAAATGATTGTTGGATATCGACCATATTCATTTTTTGAATCGATGGTCAAGAAAAGTATATAATCAGGAATTTTATCCAATGTAATTATTGACGATGAAAAAAATATGGCTAATTTTATTACCAATAGTGTCACAGGTATTATGTCAGCCAAATTTAACCTATGATCTTGAGATATTACAAAGTCCTGTCGGACTTACTGCCATAAACAAGTCGGGATACACAGAATTAAATTTCTATGCTCAAAACGTCGAGGCTGATTTTGACGGTTATAAAATTACAACAGGAGCAACAGCGGCCGAGGCCGCTGCAAGCACAACGTATTATAATTGTGAAAACTTTACAACGCCGATATCGGTAGCGTTAAATAAACCTTTAAAAGCTTATCTTGGGAAATCCGGCGGCGATTGCTCCAATTCTTCGATTGGGATTCTTTCTGCAGGAAGGTGGGTTTCCATTCGCAGTCATGGAAGCAGGGACTGCACTAAATATAAATTGACAAGCGACTGTGCATATTCAAATCCGGCGTCGGCTATGGTTGTTGCAGAAGTCCCGGCTCCAACCAATCCAGCTATTCAGGCTGTATCCACTTATTATGTTATAACCCTAACCTTGCCAGCTACTACGACTGGACTCGGAATTTTTTACAGTCCTGATCCGGATGACGCTAATAACAAGGCGATGGGAGATATTAATTTGTATGACGGTTTCTGTGCAACTGGAGCTTCATTTGCGGGGGCATCGTATACGATTCAAATTGGCGGGACAGTCGGTGCATACAATTGCTATATTGGGAACTTCTTTCTTCAAGTTGCAGATACCATTGCGATACGCAATGCCGACAGCGCGAATACTGTTTTTCCATGGTCTGACCCGCTAACGGTTTCCGTTCCATAAAAAACAAGAATATGCGGGAATTTAAAATATACCTCATTTCTTTCATTGTACGCAAGGCAATGGAATGTATCGGAGCCAGCTGTAGAATCTCCATTGTAAATGGAGACGATATTTTATGTAAAATTGTAGAGGAAAAAAAATCTGTAGTTTTCAGTTTCTGGCATAACCGTATATTTTTCTTATCCTTTTTCCTTTACAGGAATTGTCATAAAAAAGGACTGCCATTAAGTGTTTTAATCAGCCAATCTGCCGACGGGGAGTTTATATCACGCATCGTGGAAAGCTGGAAAGGACGTACTGTCCGTGGATCTTCTTCAAAAGGCGGATTTGGCGCAATAAAAGGTCTGCTTAAATCCGCGAAAGAAGGTTACGCGATAGTAACGACACCGGACGGACCAAGAGGACCAAAATATAAGTTTAAGGAAGGATCTATTTATCTGTCATCCATGATCCAGGGTCCAATTGTTCTGGTAAACTGTACATTTGAAAAAGCATGGGTTGCGAAATCCTGGGACAGGTTTATGATTCCAAAGCCATTTTCCAGGGTATACGTAAGTATTGAAAAACCTGTCCGTATTTCAAGAGAGATTTCCCCCGATGAATTTCCACAGCTACAAAAAAAATTGGAAAATATATTGAATAAAACCCGGGAATTTTCTGATCCGCAAAGTTAAATAAGCCAGGCGTTTGGGCGGGAAGTGGTGATGTAAAAAATGTTTAATATTGCTCGTTCTGCTTGTCGCGGCTCTTTTCAGGTTCCTTTACTCGCTTCTTTAATTCCTTAATTTCCTTGCTTTTCCTCTTTGATCTTGAGCTCCAGACTTCTTCAATCGTGAGATATTATCAAAAAAACCGATAATATACAAACAATTTTTTTTACTAAAAATGGGAGAAACTTTCTCCCTCAAGTACACGCATTTTTTGCACCCCAATCCATGCCCAGACACTAAGGAACCTGTAATAAATATAAATCTTATTTTACAAATGGAGTAAATAATACATAAATACCCCAGTCTGATCAAAAGAGTTATAATACCATGCTTAATGAAGAATTAAACAAGCTTGAAATCGAACAGTTAAAACGCATTGCAGAAATCTGGGATATTGACAAGATTCCAGGGGACAAAAAAGCCATCATTCAAACCCTTATAAACACTTCAGCCGATATTTATTTCTTAAAAGGAGTTTTGGAAAAGCTGACTCCCTTGCAGGTGCAAATATATGCCATTATTGTGGAAAGTAAAAGTATTCTAACTCTTGGCGAGATTTCCCGAAAAATAAAACTTTTGCCAATAAATGTCGAAAAGGAATTGGCGGTACTAAAACACCTGATGCTCGTTTATCAACGCAAGAACAGGGAACGAATTACAAGCAATCTCGACAAATATTATCCTTTTGAGGAAATTCGGGAAATTGTCAAAGTAGATACCAATGAAAATGGACACAAATTAATTTTTTCAATAGAAAAAGAAATGACCAGCATTTCCCGCGAAGATCTGGATTCCCGCTATCTGAAAATCCTTGGAAAATCCTCTCATTTGCCCGAAATATCCATTGCTGATGAAACATTTGAACGGCTTGTGGAAGATATATCGGACGGAGAACTTTTTTTGCTTGATGAAGCCTTCATTAATGGTGGCGTCATCGAAATCAATGCTGCGCGTATCATTATGCAGGAAAGAAAGCTGCCGCAGGAAAAAACTCTGAGACGCCTCGATGCTCTTTATATTTTAAAGGATATATATTATATCGATGATCGTTTTGTCAGGGCGATGGTCATACCAATAGAATTTTTTGAATACCTGAAGAGAAGTCCGGTATTCCCCAAGGCAAGCGGTATTAAAGAACTTCAACATCGAATTATTTCCAATGAATTTGATTTTATACTCAACATAAAGAAATTACTTCTATTTATTTCCAATAAGGGGCTGACGCTGGCGCAGTCGGAAAAAATTAAGCAGGCTGACATAAAAAAAAGCGAGGAATCCTTGCTCGAGATGGATTTGCGTCTTTTCCCGGAAAAAAGTCAGGTGCATCTCATTGAAATAATACTGCCTTTTTTAAAGTTGTTTAATCTTGTGGATATTCGCGGCGAGGATATTATCCTGCTGGAATCCTATGAGGAATTTTTGCAAAAAGAGCCGCTCGGCATTTTAAAAGAGCTGATGGCAGCTACAACCGAAGCCTCAGAAAAAAGAATGGTTGGAAATGAAGTTTTTCTCCCTCTGGATGTTCCTTTTTTTAAAAAAGAGATACTTCAAAAATGTCTTGATTTTATCCAGACAGAAAATGGGGTTTGTGTAAAAGTTTTAATTGCTTCATTGATAAGAGAGTGGGTGGTTTTAACGCCCGAATTCCGGATACGAAATTTTAAGAATATGTATCTGGAAAACCGCAGCGCCATAATATCGGCGTTGTTTTATTTAAATATATTTGGCCTTATGGAAGTAGAATATCCCAAAAGATTTATTAAACTTTCTACTCTTGGTCGCCATTTTTTCTATGCAGAAGATTTATCCTCGGAAGACCTGCCTGGAGCAATTATTGTTAATCCGGATGCAACCATTGTTGCCATGCCTGACCAGCTATCCATATATGGTCTTCACCTTTTAAAATCTTTTACTGTGATGAAGGATTATGATAAGGTTTATAACTTTCAAATTACCAAGGAATCTCTGCAGGAAGGCTTGCTGCTGGGAAACAATATTAATGATTTTATAGAATTCCTGGGCTATGTATCAAAAAACAGGGTTCCACAAAATGTGTTGTTTTTAATTAACGACTGGAGCGAAGTATTACCCATTGTAAATATTGAGGAAGGCGTGGTTCTTCTTGAAACAGGCACTCCAAAACTTATGGAATCTTTGTTAGGGCAGATCAAAGGCAAAAAAATTGTAAAAAAAGAGCTTTCCGATACTGCCTTGATCATTTTTAAAAACAAGGTTCAGGAAGTTATGGAGGTTGCCGAAAAGCTGGAAATGATTGTAAAATTGATTCGCTGAAAATTTATGGTTATTCTTCGGAGGATTTATCCTCGATCTTTACGGGAGAATTCATTCCAGACTCAGGAGTTCTTGGTTCATATCCATATTTAACCGAACCTTCATGCAGCAAGGACATGGCCTGTACCGATAGCTTACGGGTACGCATGTTTTTTGGAACTTCTACTTTAAAAATATGATCCACAAGGTCAAATGAAGCGCATGCGATTGCATATTTGTTTCCTTTTGCCAGATTTAAAACCTTGGAAATCTCAAATTCTTTCATATATTAAATCCTTGTGAAAAAAGTAAAACTTAACTGACAGGAAAGTCAGAATCTGCTATTGACACTCCTTGTCAAGAAAAAATTGCGCCCATGAGGATTCGAACCTCAGACCTTCTGATTCGTAGTCAGACACTCTATCCAACTGAGCTATGGGCGCTAATCGGAAATCGACTCTTCTTGATCGGGAAATAGCCGGTCAAGTAAAGAATGAATCATTTGAATACCCGGGGTAGGTTTACCCTTGCGGTAGAAGATATAGGTCGTGGCTGTGATTGCAAGATAGCCCAGGGAAAGGAGAGATTCTATAAAGACAATCCAGGTTTCGTCAGGAACTTCAAAAAAAAGCCACAATACATGGAATATACCATAAAGCATTGAGAAAGCAAGCGAGGTTAGAGCATTTTGAAAGCCCATCAGGAATTCAGGCGATTTAAACGGAAAATGAATAATTCCAATGATCCAGCCAAAAACAGAGGGTCCGGAAACAAGAAACTTTAATGATTCGTCCATGAATTGATGGTAGTTGCCGGTTTTTTCTTTATTCGCCATGATTATCTTGATCTCTCTTCATCCAATTCCAGGTGTATGTTCATCTCTGCAATGATAATTTACTGGTTGACCGCGTGAAAAAACAAATCAGTTCGTAATTATGCGAAAATATCGAGTCGGGCTGTTGTGCATCGTTTTCAGTCTTGTTTGTTCCAGAGAAATACCGGTAATGGGTAAAAAAAATGCTACCCGGGAAAATAAAGAAAAATGGGAGAAATTTTATGACTCGGTTCCGGAACTTAAATATCTCTCTCCAAATGTGCGTTACGAAATCAGGGTAAAGCGCATTATAGATTCAAGATTTGACAATTTTTCAGAAGAGAAATACCAGGCTCTGTACAAGCAAATTTCCGATGATATTGGTTATTATCTGGGTTATAATGTTTCCCTGAAAGATGTTGGCAGCGAAGATATTATTCATTTTTTTCGAAAACAACGGAAGGTATTCAAACAACCCTGGTTTCAATATATGATTGGTCAGCACTTTTTACATCTGGATCGGGATGAAGACAGGCGACGCTTGCACAAAACAATAGAAAAGGCCGTAACCGATACTCCATGGGAAATTTTGAAATTATATATAACCGATAAAGAAATAAAAAATAAAGATATTCCGGCAATTACAGAATATTTTTATTCCCGTTTCCTCACGAAATATTCTGCGATCGGAAATATCAAGGGGAACGTCAAATATATACTCCGACAGGGAGAATATGAACTGACTCAGCATTATACCTATTGGTCCGCTGCATTATATGCAACTTCCGAAGCGGATTTGTTTATTACCAACAGCATCATTGCCGGGGCTGACGATCAGATGCCTTTGTACGTAATTAACCGGGGTGGAATCACGTCCGGAATAACAGAAAACAATTTACACAACAAATTTCAGGGCGCCATAGTGCTGACGTTAATGCCATTTATTTCCGGGGATAGCTATTTTAATTCAGCGCGGGGTAATATTTATGACAGCCTGCTTTTGCCGGTTATCAGCATGATGGCCGTTCATGAATTTGGTCATTTGCTGCATCGCTACGATGAATACTATGATTTGCCGGCAACCCCGCAAAATGCTCCCGTAGATTTAAAATATCAGGACTGGTATCAACATATTATCGATGGAAAAATGTATTCCGGACCGATACGCACCTTAAAAAAATATTAAGGAGCATCTGGTTTAAAGACGTGCGCCAAATGTCAACCAAGATACAACTCTCGGTTTAAAATTGAAATGTATTTTGACCAGATTTTATCCCGGGAGTTTTCCGTAAATTTTCGGATATCGGAAAATATGAACTGGTTGGAATCCGTAGAATCGGCTGCATGAATTAAATAGGCTTCCAGAAATTTGGGCTCAATCAAGGCTCCCCATTCCTTTTTACCCTGATGCGATATAAGGATATGTTCTATTTTCAATTTTAGATTTTCATCCAGATTTACTTTATTCAGGCTGGGCTGAAGGCGCTCATATCCCAGCAATGTGTGTCCCTTTAAGCGGGCTTCGGTCGAGTATTCAATATCCTTTAAGAGGTAACGATATTCATCTACCTTGCCGATATCATGCAAAAATGCTCCGGTTAATAAAATGTCGGGATTTGCGAGGGGATAGATGATTGAGTAAGCCTGAACCAGTTTAACCACGCTTAGCGTATGCTCCAATAATCCGCCTATGTAGGCATGGTGAAAAAAACGGGAAGCTGGAGCTTCCAGGAATAAGGCAAGAAATTCCTTGTCATTCAGGTAGTTTTGGCATAGTTTTTTTAACCCGGGAGTTTTAATTTTTTGCAGAAGTGTTTGCAGTTCGCGCAGCAACAGTCTGCGGTCATGTGTGGTTCTTTTCCAGAAGCGCGTCAGTTCCCATTTGTCAGAAGGGGTTTTTTCCATTTTTTGAATCTTTACCTGCAAGACGTCCTGATACTCTTCTATAAGACCATTCACTTTAACTACATCGCCCTCGCTGATCTCAGTTTGAAATTTTTTCAGGTTATTTAAACTGTCAAAATAAACGCCAGGAAGATGGCCTGATTTGTCAGAAAGCAACAATCTTAAAAAAGGTTTGTTCTTTTTTCCTACATTTATATGTATTTTTTTTAATAAAAAGTATCCCTCATCCAGCATTCCGGGATTCAGTTCGTCAATAAAAGGGGTTTGTTTTAAATCAAGGCTGTCCATGCAGGGAACTTTTACAATGATAGCAAGCGGGTCATTTATTTTTTATAAAACCACTAAGATTTGACCGCCCGTTTTAAATTTACAAATTGGCAGACATGCCGAAACGAACTGATATCAAAAAAATTCTCATTATTGGTTCGGGGCCTATTGTGATTGGCCAGGCATGTGAGTTTGATTATTCCGGAACGCAGGCGGTAAAGGCTCTGAAAGACGAGGGGTATCAAACTGTTCTCATAAATTCAAATCCGGCAACAATTATGACCGACCCGGAACTTGCTGATCGTGTTTATATTGAACCTATTGATATAAGCCATATGGAAGAAATCATAAAAAATGAAAGACCTGATGCAATTTTGCCCACAGTTGGCGGGCAGACGGCTTTAAATGCTGCGTTAAAACTGGAATCTTCTGGAATTCTGAAAAAGTACAATATTGAATTGATCGGCGCAAAGGCGGACGCCATTAGAAAAGCTGAAGACCGTGAGCTGTTCAAGCAGGCCATGCAAAATATCGGCGCCAGCGTGCCGGAATCCGGAGTAGTCACGAATTTGCAGGAAGCTCTTGCCCTTGCCCAAAGAATCGGATTCCCGTTAATACTCAGGCCATCATTTACATTGGGGGGAACGGGCGGAGGAGTTTGCTACAATCTGGAAGAGTTTGAAACCATGATTGCGCGTGGGCTATATGAAAGCCCGGTAAACCAAATCCTCGTGGAACAATCGGTTCTGGGCTGGAAAGAGTTTGAACTTGAGGTAATGCGCGACAGGGCAGACAATGTGGTGATTGTATGCAGTATTGAAAACCTGGATCCCATGGGCATACACACAGGCGACTCCATTACCGTGGCTCCACAGCAGACCTTGAGCGATAAGGAATACCAGAAGCTCCGGGATTTATCCATGGCCATTATTCGTGAAATTGGAGTAGAAACGGGAGGTTCCAACATCCAGTTTGCGGTCAATCCGGTTAATGGAGATGTAATTGTTATTGAAATGAATCCGCGCGTTAGCAGGTCATCGGCATTGGCCAGCAAGGCTACGGGTTTTCCCATTGCCAAAATTGCCGCCAAACTTTCGGTAGGATATACTCTCGATGAAATCATGAATGATGTCACCCGGAAAACGCCGGCCTCGTTTGAGCCAAGCATTGACTATATTGTCACGAAAATTCCCCGTTTTACTTTTGAAAAATTTCCGGAAACCCCAAGAATACTGGATACGCAGATGCGTTCCGTAGGCGAAGCTATGGCCATCGGAAGAACATTTCAAGAATCCTTTCAAAAATGTCTCAGATCGCTGGAAACGGGAAGATCGGGCTGGGGCTGCGACGGCAAGTTTGATATTTCAGCCGAGATTTCCAGAAAAATACAAAACGGTGAATTTAAAAGTTTTATTAAAGAAGCTTTGTCAAGGCCGGGCGATCTGCGGATTTTCTATATCCGGGAGGCATTGCTTCACGGAATTTCGATGACAGAAATTTATGAATACAGTAATATTGATCCATGGTTTTTGACGCAGTTAATCAAGATGATTCGCTATGAGACCTCTTTTAAAGAAGAATGGGATAAAACCAACACATTTTCCAAAGAAATTATCATCGAAGGGCTGCGCCTTGGATATAGCGAAAGACAGTTTGCCTTTATGATGGCATACAGTCGTCTGAAAGAAGAAATAAGCGCCCTGATAAAATATGAAAAAGGCTCGCCGGAATTTCTGGATCTAGAATGGAAAATTGAATCTGAAATCATCGATCATCAAAAAAAAGTGGAGCAATTTTTAATGGATAAAAAAATGGCTCCTGTCTACAAAAGAGTAGATACATGCGCAGCCGAATTTGAGTCTTACACGCCGTATATGTACTCAACGACAGAGACAGAATGTGAAAGCAATCCAACGGAAAAAGAAAAGGTTCTGATTTTGGGCGGCGGTCCAAACAGAATTGGTCAGGGTATTGAATTTGATTATTGCTGTTGCCATGCATCGTTTGCCATTCAGGAAATGGGGCTGGAAAGTATTATGATAAATTCCAATCCGGAAACGGTTTCTACAGACTACGATACTTCGGACAGGTTGTACTTTGAGCCGTTAACCCTCGAAAGCGTAATAAATATTTACAAAAAAGAATCGCAAAAAGGAAAAATAAGAGGCGTCATACTGCAATTTGGCGGGCAAACTCCGCTGCGTCTTGCCAATGGATTAAATAAAAAAGGAATACCCATTTTGGGTACTTCCTGGTCGAGCATAGACCTTGCCGAAAATCGGCAGAGATTTTCAGAAATAATAGAAAAGTTAAACCTGAAACAGCCGCGAGGCGCTATGGCCACAAGCCTTGTCAGCGCGCTTGCGGCGGCAGAAAAAATTGGCTATCCTGTACTTGCGCGTCCATCGTATGTATTGGGGGGACGCGCCATGCTGATTGTTCACAATGCAGATCAGTTGACAGCGTACATGAAGCAAAGCGCGGAAGTCAGCAAAGACCGTCCTGTGTTGATTGATCAATTCCTGGAAAATGCGGTCGAGCTGGATGTAGACGCCATTTGCGATGGCAGGGACGTATTTATTGCCGGAATCCTGGAGCATATAGAAGAAGCAGGAATTCATTCCGGAGACAGCGCATGTATTTTACCGCCGTTTAATATATCCGGTGAACTCCTCGATCAGATAAAAATCGAGACAAAAAAATTAGCCCTTGAATTAAATGTAATTGGATTGATGAACATCCAGTTTGCCATATACGATGAAGAACTCTATATACTGGAAGTAAATCCAAGGGCAAGCCGCACGGTGCCGTTTGTATCCAAAGCCACCGGAATACCGCTGGCCAAAGCGGCGACAAGGGTCATGCTGGGAAAAACCCTGCGGGAATTAAATTTAATTGATTATCATGAGCCTTCTTTATATTATGCCAAGGAAGTTGTTTTTCCATTTAAGAAGTTTGCCGGAGTCGATACAATTCTTGGCCCGGAAATGAAATCAACCGGAGAGGTAATGGGCATCGGTAAAACGCCGGCAGAGGCATTTTTTAAATCACAGATCGCCGTAAATGCAGCACTCCCTCTGGAGGGTAAAATATTTGTTTCTGTAAATGACGCATGCAAACCGGCAATCGCGGCCAGCATGCGCAAGGCGGCAGATATTGGTTTTACCATCGTGGCCACAGAAAATACGTCCCGATTTCTAAATCAAAATGGAATTGAAACCGAAAAGGTTCTGAAGGTTCACGAAGGCAGGCCGCACATTGTCGATAAAATCCGCTCGCGCGAAATTCAACTTGTAATAAACATCCCTGTGGGAATCCAGACCAGAAATGACGCTCTTGAAATTCGTTTGTCGGCTCTTCGGTATAATATTCCCTACATGACAACAGTTGCTGCGGTAATTGCAGCCATCGACGGAATAGCGGAAATGAAGTATTCTCCTTTATCTGTTTATTGCCTGAGTGACAAACATTAAAATCGAAATTAGGCGGGGGTTGGCGACCCCCGCGCCGGCACACGCCCGGCTCATTGCAAATGCGCCGGGGTGCGATTGGCATGACAAGGTAGACTGGAGGTGAAAGTCCTATCCCAGAGCCTATAACAGGAGGAATCTGTCACCGAAGAGACAAGGGCGCGAACGACTTTATGTGTGAACCCGTGAGGGCGTGTCTGGTGGTCGAAGGGTCTTGCCCTTCGACATTTCCGCGTTCGCGCGCTGCCGCTAAGAGCTCACTTGGTCAGAGTCATAGGTGTGTCGCTGTTTTGAATGCAAGTGAAGTGCCGTAAAGCTTAGTGCGCGGATAAGCCCGTCCCCAGTGGCGAAGTCCAATTTTCTGTTACGTACACGCATGGAGTATTGGCAACAGTATAGCGATAATGTCTTCTTGTCTTACCGAAGGAGCTCTGCAGGGTTCCTGATTATTTTTTTTTGAAGCAGGTAGAACGTAGAATGGCCGCTCTCGGCCCTCCATGGCCTCCGCGGCACCTTGACCTCCATGTCAAATGAAAAGACGAAATTCAATATGAAATTCAAAGACCCGGCAGAGCAAGGTCGAACAGCTTTATGCTGTTTCGACATCACTACGCTTCGGCTACTGCCGTTAGGCCTTCGCTTGAAGCGATGACAGCGCAGTACCGCAAAATCAGCGAAAGCTGAAATTAACCCGAAATATTATCGGGGGAGGGAAGGATGTCACGAATGACGAACAAACAGGCCAACTTGAATTGTTTTCAGAGACGGCAGAAACCCCGCACCTTGCAAGGTGTGGGGCTGATGTTGGAACGGTTAAGACGTATTCTTGTACTGAACCAAACACAGGGCGATTGTCTGAAAACACAGAAAAGAAGAACTTGTTGGCTACAATGGAAGCGGTTATCGGGCAACTGGAAACTGCCTTCGTAAAAGTAATGGCAAACAAAGGCGCATCTGGCGTTGACCGCCAAAGCGTGGGTGAAGTCAAAAGAAACTGGGAAAAGGTATTTCCAGAATTGCGACTTTCCCTGCAGACGATGGAATATCAACCCGGCGATATTCGGCGGGTATGGATTCCGAAAAGCGGCGGTGGTCAGAGGGGTCTTGGTATTCCCAACGTAATAGGCAGAGTTTTCGTTCGGAAAACTCTGCATTTCCGAGCTAATTTTACTGCCGTATAATTAGCTCGGTCACCGGATTGTTCAAGAAGCAGTCAGGCTCGTGTTGGAACCCTTATATGAAAGCCAATTTAGCGACCATAGTCATGGGTTCCGTCCGAACCGGAGCTGTCATACAGCCCTGTCAATGGCGAAGCAGTACATTGAAGAAGGTTGCGAATGGGTTGTTGATATTGACCTGAAAGATTTCTTCAACAAGGTAAACCATCAACGTTTGATGGCAAGACTTGGTTTGGATATTAGCGACAAAAGAATTCTCTGGTTAATCTCAAGGATGCTCAGGACAAAGACAGTAATGCCAGATGGCGTGAAAGTAAGCAATGAAGAGGGAGTGCCGCAGGGCAGCCCGCTTTCACCGCTTTTGAGCAACATTGTTCTTGATGAACTCGACAGGGAATTGATACAGAGAGGGCTTCATTTTGTGCGGTACGCAGATGATTGCAATATCTACGTAAGGAGCCAAAGAGCAGGTCAGAGGGTATTTGCAAGCGTAAAGAGGTTTATTGAAGTCAAATTACGCCTTGAAATAAATATCCAAAAGAGTGCAGTTGCAAAACCAGAAGAAAGACATTTTCTTGGGTTTAGTTTGCGCCGTGACCCTTTGCATGGTGAAGTCCAGATTCTTTTGTCGAAACGTTCAATAGAAAGAATTGCAGACAAGACCAGAGAACTGACTCCGCGAAATTATGGCGGTTCCATGAGGGAGTGCATAAAGCGGTTGAATGGTTATCTTGTGGGCTGGTCAGGATTCTTTCATATTTGCACGGAGGATGTTTTGTGGAATCTGAACAGGATCGACGCTCATAACCGAAGACGACTTCGGGCAATCCAGTTGAAGCATTGGCCGCTCCCGGTCATCCATGACCTCTGCGGCACCGCGACTTCCGATTGGAAACGGAAACGTACAATTGCCAGAGAGTTGATTAAAAGAGGCGGGAAACCCTCCACGGTTTGGTCGGGAATCTACAGCCAAAACAGATCATTCTGGAAACTAAGTCATATTCCGATTGTAGATCGGACTTTGAATGTCGCCTACTGGTCAGATCAGGGTTTACGACTTTTAAAAGACCTCTGGGAGGTTAAGAATTGTAGTACCCTTGAATGGGTCTAATCAGGGAGAAATCTCAGGGACGGATGTATAAAGCCGAAAGGTATAAAACCTGTCCTTT
>JAOUFE010000181.1 GCA_029858425.1 Spirochaetia bacterium
GACGGCATTGTAGTGGCGCATGCAGGGGCATATGGATCCGTTATGTCATCCAATTATAATTCGCGACCATATGTTCCCGAATTTCTGGTTGAAGGACAAAATTTTACATTAATCAGAAAGCCGCAAAAAATTCAGGACATTTATTCCCTGGAATTAACAGATTCCGAATCCTGAAAAAAATTTTATTTTGATCATTATTTTGAAATTGCAAGATATTCTCTTATTTTTTTTGCCACTGCATCCGGAATTCCTATCCCTTTTTCCTGTAACCGGTTCACATACTTGTTAAAAGACGATCCGTGCGACGATGTACGGGTAAATTCAATCAACGCATCGGTGAGAGTTTCTTCAATTGCCTTGATCAAATGAGGTTTTGCGGCAAGTTTTTTTTCAAGCGGATGCAGATAACGCTTGTTAACCCCCCTGCATAAAATCCGGTAAAAAACAAATCTGGCAATAATATCAAGTTCAATGTTTTCCTCGTCAATAGCCTTGTTAATGGAAGCCAGATTGATATGATCCACAATTTGAATTCTGTATTTTTCCCGGCTGATACTGTGAACCAGCGTATGAATCAACAGGGTTTCATATAATTTCAACCTGGGACAATTTTTATGGTTCATTTCTTCATGGATCGGCACAGAAGGACAATCGAGATACAGAACAAGATCCACATCTGAAGTCGCATCCGCCATTCCAAAGTTTACCGACCCCAGAAAATCAAAGGCAATTACATCGCCAGTTGAACGAATTATTTTTGCGACAGCGGCCAGTTCCCGAATCCGGTTTTTTGAAGAGCGGGTCAGATGATTTTTAAAGTAATCTTTTAAACCGAGAAATTTTTTAAAAACCTCATTTTCGGGAAAAGGATTTTTCATTTTACAAATCCCCCCAGTTTATCAAATTCCTGCTGATTTAAAATCTTTGTTTTGATATTTAATTCCGGTGAGATAAAAAAATCGGCCACATCAATAATATGCTTGTCAACTATGCGATGCAATTTAACGGAATTTACTTTTACGGTTTTTCCATTTTCAACAAAAATTCGGCAAAAGAAACCGCCAGACTCATGTCCTCCGAGGCTGTCGACTTTTCCAAAATTTGACGGATTAATACAAATGGTTTTGTCGATTTTAACAATTCCATAGTCAGAATGAACATGACCCGACAAAACAAGGGCAGGTTGATATTGGTCAATGTAATTACGAATTCCCAGAGATCCAACCCTGCCGTATGAAGCAATTTTATCAAGGGTTCCATAGGCAGGATTATGAAGTAAAACAATATCCGGTTTTGATGATTCAAAAAAAACCTGCGGTTCGCTGTGGATTTTCCCCTCTACGTTATATTCATAAAAAACAACAGAAACCATCTCGGGAATTCCCGAAGTTGCAACGGGAGCGCCGCCATAGCCGCAAAATTTTACTCCTTTTATTGTCCTGCATTTTTTGTGAAGATCAAATAAATATAACGCTGTAAACTGCAAATCCAGATCATAGTTGCCCGGCAAAACAATCAATTCAGCGCGCGCATAACGGTCTACAAGATACTTAAGAAGCTGATACTTGGCCTTCATGTTTTCCGAGGCTTTTTGAAACAATATCTGGTAATCTTTTGCTTTTTTTAAAAAATCCACCGGATAATTTTCAGGCATCCGGCTTATGGAAACCGCAAGTTCCGACGGCGTCCCCTGAATATCATTTTGAATCAGATAGGCAAAAAACTCCTCCTGTATGTACACAAATTCGTATAACAATTTATCCGTAAAAAACGCCTTGTAGATTAAATCCCCCGATATTACGTATAAATCCGGATCGGTATTTAAAAGAACCTGTCGAAGACTTTTCAGGTCGTCATGAATATCCGTAAGATAAACTATTTCCATATATTATTTGACGCCTGTAAACACAGAAGAATTTTTCAAATTCAGGGGCGATATTGACGCATTGTCTGTCCATTGCGTTTCCCATTTTCCAGCATTAAATGGATAATATACTTCCTTCTCGCTGGTTGTAAAATTTATTTCATGGAAGTTATCAAACCGGGGCATCTCGAATTGGGGAGCCATTTCAGGTTTGGTAATAATTTTTGCGTTTAGTTTTAAAGGCTCTGGTATAAAACAAAGAATAAATATAAAAACAGACAAAATACCCTGCCTGATACGCTCTTTGTCAAGACCAACTCCGGATTCAAACATTCTCACCGGCGGATGACGCAAACCCATAAGAAACAGCATGAATATCCAGAACATCCATCCCTGTGAGACTTCAAGAGCCAAAAATACAAGAATACCAAAAAAGGAATATGCCAGAAATTTTTGACGTTTTCCAAGAAAAACATAGGCAAGATGACCGCCATCGAGTTGACCAATCGGAAACAAATTTATAGCGGTTACAAACAAACCTACCCAGCCTGCAAAAGCAATAGGGTGAAGTAAAATCGTATAACCATCCGGAAGATTTATTAATAATCCTGCCAGAGCGTCAAATAACAAAGATCCTCCGAAAACAATATCATTGTCGCCGACCAGAAAGCCGGACTGTGTAGTTATGACGGGAACTTTTTCCGACAATAATAACCCTGCAATTATTGCGGGCACGCTGGTAAAAAAACTCATTGCCGGACCCCAGTAGGAAATATCAAAAAGAGCTCTCCTGTCCGGAGGCAGCGATTTCATGCGAATAAAGGCACCCAACGTCCCAAAGGGCGATAAAAAAGGCAGGGGAATAAAAAAAGGCAACGTTGCTTCAACGCCATATTGGCGCGCATGAATATAATGTCCCAGTTCATGCGACAAAAGAATGCCCGATAAAACAAAAGCATACGAAAAGGCTTCCAGAAAACGACTGAAAGCGCTGGTACCCAAAGAATGAAAATAGTATGTCCATGCCATTGAAAAAAAGGTAACTATGAACAATAAAACATGTTTTTGCCAAACCCGGGGCGTTATGTGATAAAAAATAATTCGCCATGAGTAAATCGATTTCCTGGCTGCATCAATAATTTTCATCAGTTTTTCCTTTTAGTATTCCGGCTTCAGATACATTGATATTCGCTTTTTCGACAGAATTCTGATTATTACTTTCAAGGGAGTTTTCCAGCTCGCTGGTTTTATTTTTACTGGGATAACTTGGTCTGGAATGAAAAGTACTCATCATGGTTTCGAGGAAACTTTCCTTGATCTTGCTGAGATCCGCCAATGTCAGATTACTTTCATCGAGCTGGCCATCATCGATTTTATTTTTTATAATTGTATCAATCAGTTGAGTGTAATTTTCGCGATCTGGTTGTTGAATGGAACGCGATGCGGCCTCAAGGGAATCTGCAAGCATCACTACAGCCGTTTCTTTTGTTTGCGGCCGCGGTCCCGGATACTGAAAATTCTTTTTATCAGGCGAATCGTTCGAATTTGCGCTTTTTTCCAGCGTTTCATGATAAAAATACTGCATAACGGAAGTTCCATGATGTTCGGGAATAAATGCAATTACTTTTTCCGGCAAGCGGTATTCGCGCGCAAGAGCAATACCGTCTTGTACATGCTGAATAATTATACTTGCATATTCTGTCGGATTATAGTCCGGACTAAAAAATTTA
>JAOUFE010000063.1 GCA_029858425.1 Spirochaetia bacterium
CTGGCTCGAAAATTGCATATTTCCCGTTTTGTTTTTGTTAGCTCGGCGGCGGTTTACGGCAACACCGAAAAAATCCCCGTATCGGAAGACGATCCATTGAACCCGCTTTCTCCCTATGGCCTCGAAAAAATGCACGGCGAATTACTCTGTAAAATGTATTCCGGTATTTTTGGCTTCAAGGCGCGCGCCGCCCGGTTTTTTAATGTTTATGGTCCGCGTCAGGATCCCTCTTCTCCGTATTCCGGGGTTATTTCCATATTTGCGCGGCGGCTGTTCTCCGGTCAGGAAGCCGTTATCTACGGCGATGGCCTGCAAACCCGCGATTTTATTTTTGTTTCCGACGTGGCCGATTGCCTGATAAATTTTATGCTGGATGCAAAAACCCCCAACGATGTCTATAACGTGGGTACGGGAAAAAGCATAACGCTTGCCGATCTCTATAAAACAATTTGTGAAATACTGCACATCGAACTCAATCCCCGGTTCCAGGACGCAAGACCGGGAGACATCAGGCATTCCCGCGCCGATATTTCCCGGATTCAAAAAGACTTTTCGTTTCAACCCAAATATTCTATTAAAGACGGTTTAATAGAACTCATCAAACACATTCGCTAAATCGCGGACTAAAAAGGGGAAGGCCTTCCCCTTCGGCCAGGCCGCGGCCTTTGGCCGGGTCCCGGCCTACCCCTGACATAAAATTTGCTGATTATTGTTCCCGGCAGATCAACCGATATATTATCTTATGTGGAAAATTCCCCTGTTTAAACCTGATTATTCGGCAAAGGAGCGCAATGCCCTGCTGAAAGTTTTTGACGAGGGCTGGCTGGCCATGGGCAAATACACCAGCCGTTTTGAAGGGGAATTTTCAAAATACCTTGGCGGAAATGTGGAATCTGCGGCAGTATCCAGTTGTACGGCGGCTTTGCATATCGCCTTGATGGCCGCTAATGTTGGTAAAGGCGACGAGGTGTTGATTCCGGCGCTTACTTTTGTCGCTGATTTAAATGTTGTAATGATGGTCGGGGCAAAACCCGTGACGGTAGATGTCGCGTCGCTAACAGACTGGAATATGTCTTTTGATGATTTTTTCAGGAAGATTACCCCGAAAACTAAAGCCGCCATTGTCGTTCATTTTGCCGGATATCCGTTTGATCCGCGAATTACAGAATTGTGCCAAAAGAAAAAAATTATACTGATTGAAGACTGCGCGCATGCCATTGGGGCATCGATAGGGGGTAAAATGTGCGGAACCCTTGGCGATATGGCTGCGTTTAGTTTTTATGCCAATAAAAACCTGGCCGTGGGCGAGGGAGGAATGTTTGTAAGTCCGGTTACGGGATTTGCAGGAAAAGCCCGACTGCTTCGTTCGCACGGTATGACAGCGCTGAGTCTCGAGAGAAATCTCGGTAAATTGATATCGTACGATGTCCGGACGCCCGGACTAAATTACAGAATCAGCGAAATAAACTCGGCAATTGGACTGGAACAGTTAAAAAAACTCGATAAGGGAATTCAAAAACGCAAGAAACTGGTAGATAAATATATCTTCTTTCTGTCCCGGCACAGATCCAGCGCCGCGCTGACGATTCCGTTTGTGCAATATCCAGAAAATGTCCAACCGGCCTTTCATATTTTCCCGGCGCTTCTTCCGGAAAATATCGAAAGAAAAGAATTTATGGAGCATCTTCAAAGCGCTGGAATCCAAAGCAGCATTCATTACCCCGCCTTTCGCCACTTCTCTGGCTATAAAAAACAAATCAAAGATAAAACCCCTCTTGCAGACGCAATATCCAGTCGCGCCGTAACCCTGCCTCTATATCCCGGTATGAGCCATCAGGATGTTGAGTATATTTGCAAATCCATCGCGGCCTTTTTTAATAAATAATTCGCATACCCAAAGCGCCCGTAAAAAACAAGAAAGCCAGCGATATCATAATTATCATGCGGATTCTTTCCTGAAAATCTTCGTGGCTTTTTATCATGGTTCGTATGGTTACAAAAAGAACAATACTTCTTATCGCAATGATATTCAGATTCCACTGATATTTTATTTCGCGAGGAAACAGTAGCAAAATAAGCGGCAGAACGAGCATTAAAAAATCGGTCGGCGTCACAAGAAGATATTTTTTTTGGAATGTCAAAAAAATGTATAGCAAAATACTTACGGTAAGGATGATAAATATGATATTATAGATATCGCGGATGTTGTAATTGTATCCTAAAAGGAAAATAGAGATTGGTTTTAAATTGTTGGATATTAAAAGAATTAACGCTCCAAGAGCCAATACAAATGAATGCAAAAAATCATTTCCGGAACTGTGTTTTTTACTGAACGATAAAATTCCGAGCACAACAAATAGAATTCCAGAAAGATAGCCAATAAATGTATTTTTAATTCCCCCTGTCAGAATCGGCGTGAGGATAAGGATCATGTAAAGTATAAAACGGTTTGATCTTTCCCAGAATCCAAAAAAGAAAGATAATTCGCCAATTAATGTTACTGATTTTACAGGATCAGCAAGGAGGCGGTATAAAGGCGTTCGCGGAGACGATGATCTTTCTTTTTTTAAAATATAGTATAAAAGCAAAAGAAACAAAACCGGCGCAAAATAGGGAATGCTCCAGTTTACATAACCTGGAAAAATCAGGGGCGCAATTCCCGTTAGCCCGAGAATGATGGCAATAAAATACATCAGGGTGACAGTCTGGCTTTGATTCAAGCCCAGTTTCATCAATCCATGGTGCATATGAAGCTGGTCCGGAGCTACCGGGCTTTTCCCTTTAAGGAGTCTTGCGCTTATTACAAACAAGGTATCCAGGATTGGAATGGCAAAACACAAAAGCAGGGAAATCAGCGGAAGCGCCAATACCCCATTTCCGGGCAATTGTTTTGTGCCAAGCAAAATTAAAATTCCGGAAAAAAAACCCAGCCAGTTGCTTCCTCCGTCTCCCATAAATATGGCGGCAGGATGAGTGTTGTACTTTAAAAACCCCAGTAATGCGCCAAGTAAAGGCAGTCCAATAAAAATTAATATCGTTGTATCATTAAATTCCGTAAATAAAATATAGCAGAGGAGTATCGTTGTCGTAAGTATAATTCCTCCCGCAAGGCCATCGAGACCGTCAATCATGTTGGTTGCGTTAATTGCGCCAACAATAATAAAAACCGAAAGAAAAAGTCCCAGCCAGTACGGTAATTGCCAGAAATAAGCGGATGTCCAGTAAATCCGGTTCAGGACAAGATCGCCAAAAACAACGACCCCAAGAGCAATGGCAACCTGGCAGAACAGGCGGGTCATGGCGGGCAGATTTTTCAGGTCATCATACAGGCCAAGGAGGAAAATTAAAATCGATGAAAAAATAATGACGCCAAACGGGCTTTGATTCATGCTGATGAGAGCAGTAGCAAGGAAGCCAATCATCATGGCAGCTCCGCCGATTCTCGGCGTGGGGTTTTTATGAATTTTCCGGGACATAGTGTCTGACCTGTAATCAGGTTGATCGAAGATCCGGTATTTTTTAGCAAACGAAATGATGACGGGCGTAAACAGTACGGTAATAACCATTGCAAGGGAAAATTGAAAAATGGGTAAAATGAATGGCTTTATTGCCGATGTCTCCACAACAATTGAAATGAAAAGTTTGATACCAGCGTCAATTTGTTTTTTTATCTGGATTTTGAAAATCGGGGGGTGACGAAGGCTCCCCGGCGAGATGAGTTGGGCGCCGGGAGCCGCAGTCAGGGGGGCGCGGAGAGCTGCAAAAGCTGCATGCAAACCTTCAGCCCCCTTTTTTTCTGGAATTGACGGTCTGTCTGCAAATCTGGTTATAACCTTTTTCTGATGTCTGAAAATGAATCCAATGCTCTAATTGTTCAAAAGTTTGGCGGAACATCTGTTGGCGATCCTAATCGCATAAAAAATGTCGCCAACCGGGTAAAAGGTTACCATGACCGGGGTTTCAAGGTTGTGGTGGTGGTTTCCGCTATGGGCAAAACTACCGATGGCTTGATTCGATTGGCGCAGGAAGTTGCCGAAGAACCGTCCAAACGCGAAATGGATATGCTCCTTTCAACGGGCGAGCAGGTCTCCATTGCGCTTTTGGCCATGGCGCTGCATTCTGTTGGCGTTGAGGCGGTTTCCTTTACGGGCGCCCAGGTAAAAATTTTAACCGACGGGAATTTTTCCAATGCGCGTATTTCAAAAATTGATACAAAAGTAATTGAAAATTCATTGGCCAAAGGCAAGGTTTGTATTGTGGCCGGATTTCAGGGGGTGGATGTTGATGAAAATATCACCACGCTCGGAAGGGGCGGTTCCGATACAAGCGCGGTAGCTCTTGCCGCAGCCCTTGGCGCCAGAGAATGTGAAATTTATACCGACGTAGACGGCGTTTATACGACCGATCCCAACAAGGTTCCGCAGGCCAGACTGATGAAAAAAATCAGTTACGATGAGATGCTGGAATTGGCTTCCCTTGGAGCCGGGGTTTTGCATTCGCGTTCGGTAGAATTTGCCAAAAAGTACGGCGTTGTGATTCACGTAAGATCCAGTTTTCATTTTTCAGAGGGAACCCTTGTGGTTCCGGAGGAGCAAATTATGGAAAAATTACTTGTGACCGGAGTGACCTTGAAAAGCGACGAGTCGCGCATCAGTCTGACCGACATCCCGGATCGTCCGGGGGTTGCCGCAGAAGTTTTTTCACGCCTGGCCGAGTCCGGTATTAACATCGACATGATTGTTCAGTCGACAGGACAAAACAAATTAAATACCATATCTTTTACCGTCTTGCGTAAAGATGTTGAATCTTCTGAAAAGTCTTTAAACACAGTACTGAAAATCTGGGGCAGCGGTTCCATGAGCGTTGCAAAAGATATTGCCATTGTATCTGCCGTGGGCGTGGGGATGAAATCGCATGGAGGCATTGCGGCCAGGATGTTCAACGCATTTGCAAAAGAAGGCATTAACATTGAGATGATTGCAACAAGCGAAATTAAGATTTCCTGCGTCATTGACAAAGAACACGGCCAGAAGGCGCTTCAATTGCTTCACGATGTTTTTGGTCTGGAAAAAACTGCCGGTTAACCTCCATGGCGGATAACAGGGCGATTGGCGTTTTCGACAGCGGTCTGGGCGGGCTGACAGTTCTGGCGGCCATCCAGAAAAAATTCCCCCATGAAAATCTGATCTATTTTGGCGATACCGCCCGGGTTCCCTACGGATCAAAATCGCGGGATACCGTCATACGTTACTCATTGGAGATTCAGGAGTTTTTGATAAAGCAGGACGTTAAAATGATTGTGGTTGCCTGTAACACGGCATCGTCGCACGCTCTGGATGAAATGCGCCGCAAAAACAATATTCCGGTTTTGGGGGTGGTAGAGCCAGGAGTAAGAGCTCTGACAAATAATTACAAGAATGTGCTTCGCGCGGCTGTTATTGCAACTAAGTCCACCATCAAGAGCGGGTCATATGACGCGGCAATGAAAGAAGTGAATCGTGAAATATATTTGTATTCAAAAGCCTGCCCGCTTCTGGTTCCCTTGATTGAAGAGGGATTTACCGATCGCAAGGCTACAGAAATGATTCTTCGCGAATATCTGGATGAAATTATCCGCGAAGACATTCATTATATTATTTTAGGCTGTACTCATTATCCCCTTTTAAAATCAATGATTGAAAGGTTGTATCCGGGAATCGTTCTCATAGACTCTTCCATAGAAACCGCCGTGATGCTTGAAGGTTTGCTGCAAACACACAATATAAATAGCGATTCAGGTTACAGGGGAACGATGAAGCTTTTTGTTTCGGATATTACCGATTCGCTGCTGGATATGGAAAAACTTTTTTTTGGAGGAACGATCGACAGCCTTGAGAAGATTACGCTGGGCTGGTAAATATATGGGTTATCAAAATATTCCAGCCACAAACATTCGCAATTTTTCCATTATTGCTCATATCGATCACGGCAAAAGCACGTTGGCAGACCGTATTCTGGAATTTGCGCGGGTCACCGATGTTCGTACCCAGAAGGCGCAAATTTTGGACAGCATGGATATTGAGCGCGAACGCGGCATTACCATTAAATCCAATTCGGCTACGTTTGTCTATCAATCCACTAACGGTGACAAGTATCTTTTTAACCTGATTGACACTCCTGGTCATGTGGACTTTACCTTCGAGGTAACCCGCTCTCTGGCCGCCTGCGAAGGCGTGCTGCTTCTGGTCGATGCCACGCAGGGAATCCAGGCGCAGACTCTGGCCAATTTCTATCTTGCCCTTGAATCGGATTTGATGATTTTACCCGTAATTAATAAAATTGATTTGCCTTCGGCAGATATTGACAAGGTAAAAGCGCAAATTGAAAAAAGTCTGGGACTCAATCCAGAAGAGGCGGTGCCGGTTTCCGCTAAAACGGGGTTGGGGGTAACCGATCTTATGGAAGCCATTATTCAACATATACCGCATCCGGCCAGCAACGATCACAAGCAGCTGCGGGCATTGCTTTTTGATGCGTATTTTGATATTTACCGGGGGGTGGTGGCCAAAGTGCGCGTTTTTGAAGGCATCTTGAAAAAAAATGACAAAATAATATTTATAAGAAAAGGTACTTCGCACACCATCAATGAAATTGGAATTTCCCAGTTGCACCTGATCCCCACCAACACATTGACTTCCGGGGAAGTTGGATATATTGTTACCGGTTTAAAAAATGTATCGGATATCATGCTGGGCGATACGATTACGCTGGCCGATGATCCGGCCACAGAACCCCTCTTGAAATATAAAGACATCAAGCCCATGGTTTTTTCGGGGATGTTCCCGGTAAATTCCGATGAATATGCAGAATTAAAAGAGGCCATTCAAAAACTGGCTCTCAACGATTCTGCGCTTACTTACGAACCGGAAAGTTCCGAAGCTCTTGGTTTTGGATTTCGCGTAGGCTATCTCGGGCTTCTTCACATGGAAATAGTTCAGGAGCGCCTCGAACGCGAATTTGGCCTGAATCTCCTTACTACGGCGCCATCGGTAAGTTACGATATTCACACTACCAATCATGGTCTGATAAAAATTGATAACCCTGCGGAATTTCCCGACCCGGGAACTATTGAGTATATCGAAGAGCCGTATGTTAAAGTAAATATATTAACCCCCACAGAGTATATGGGAAATATCATCAAGTTGCTTCAGGAAAAACGCGGAGAAAGTATTTCCATGAATTATCTGGAAGCAACAACTGTGCAGATCGTCTATTTGCTGCCCCTGGGCGAGATGATTTTTGAATTTTACGACCGTCTGAAAAGCGTTTCGCGAGGTTATGCCACGCTCGATTATGAATTGCATGAATACCGGAAAAGCGATCTTGTAAAACTCGATATTCTGGTTCACAACAACAAGGTAGACGCTCTTTCCATGATTATACACAAAAATCAGGCAGAAACCAAAGGGCGCGAAATTATTGGCAAATTAAAAAATCTGATTAAAAAGCACCAGTTTCAGATTCCGCTTCAGGCGGCCGTGGGCAGCCGGGTTGTGGCGCGGGAAAATATTTCTGCTTTGCGAAAGAATGTTACGGCAAAATGCTACGGCGGCGATATCAGCCGAAAGCGCAAACTTCTGGACAAGCAAAAAGAAGGCAAAAAACGCATGAAAATGATCGGTTCGGTAGAGATTCCCCAGGAAGCATTTTTATCGGTACTAAAAAGCGGCGAATCAAAAAGCAGCGAAGAAGATTAGATTGTCCGCAGGGGATGACGCCCCTCCGGACAATCTAAATACCGAAATTTTTTAAACTTTTTTACCGATATTGGTTTGAACCTGGAAATAAAGAACATCTTTGTTTAGCGGGTTTTTAGAAGCATCGCCGCTGTTTACGATGTTGTAAAAAATCTGGAACTTTAAATCGTGCTTTATGGCAAACAAGTCTGCGCCAATCCATATGCTGGCGGATTTTTCGCCCGGATCGACTGTTCCGTTGCCGTCAGAATCCATGGCAAGATAGTTGTAGCGAACCAGAGGCATGACAGAAAATGATCCAAGGTTTATATTGTAACCCAGGGTTCCCTGCCAGGTGGAATAGCTTGCAGAGTCAAACATGGTGTATTCGCCGTTTACATAAACTCCATAAGCAAAAAGAGTTGTGTCAAAAGTGTATCCGTTATACGCCTTCCCTGCGCTGAACAAGCCTGTTTCTGCGCTGGAAGTATGCGCTCCGGCGGCTCCCACAGACCAGAGAATTTTATTTCCCTCGAAAACTTCCATGCCGTCTTTCCACCCATGATCTTTTCCGTCTTTTACGATTCCGCCAAAAGGATTGATCTGTACTCTCCAGTTGAAGAGTTTTGCTATGGAAGTGTTCGTCGGAATGAATTCTCCAAATTTGGATCCGATCCCGTCATGTCCCGAACCATCTCCGTTTGTTAGAGCAAAGGATACATCCAGTTTGTTTGTCCAGTCATCGCCCAAAATTTCCAGAGGCTTGAGCTGAAGAAGCAGTCCTATGTCCATTTGCTGCAATGCCTTCTCGGAATATGCGCGCTCGTTCACCATTAAATCGGCTGACGATGTAAGCTGTTCTCGAAGAAATGGAATCTTGAATTGTCCAAACTTGATTACAGATCCGGCGAATCCGGGTTTAAACCAAATATTGGCTTCCTGAATGGCGCCAATGGAAGTCAAAGGCTTTGCAGATGTAGATAGTTTTATCAAATTCTCGCCTTTAATATCCAAGACGCCTCCGGCCCATGGTGCGGCTTCGTATTTGGCGGTCAGCCTCAATCTTCTAAAATCAAAATCTGCCGTATCAAAGGATTTTCCTCCGGAATATCCGGAACTTGATTGTCCCATAACTGCGCGAGCCTGAATACGCGCATTGATTTCAAACTTTTTATCGTCCTTTTTTTCAGTTTTTTCGGCTCCGGGAGCATCTGCTTTGGCAGCTTCCTCGGCAAAAACACTCGTTGCCGCAAATGTCAGCAGCAGCATCCAAAATAATCTTTTCACAATTTTCATTCATTTCTCCTGATAGTTAAATTTAAATTCTGGCACAAACTTAATATGATCATATTAAGTCCGGATAAGAATTATGTTAATTTTGTGTTAAAAGCAAGGAATTTAAAGTTCAAGCAATAACCTCATAAATAGTGACTTGGTCCGGTATCTTTAGTTTTTAGGGTTGTCTAATAAGTCGGTAATTAACCACAGAGGCACGGAGAACACGGAGATTTTGATGAACTAATGCATAAAAACGCATTTTTTTCATATTTTCTCCGTGCGCTCTACTGTCCTCTGTGGTGATTTTTTTTCTCTTTAAGCATCCCCAAAAAAAATTACTACGGACCGGTCAGTACTCATTAACCTGATGGGGATGGCAAATGCGTTTGGGCGGATGAGCCGTCCCCCGTAAATAACTTTAATATCCATGCGATTCAAACAAGAATAAGCGTTTTTTGGATGTTTGCACAAAAAAACAAAAAATCTTTACACGTCTTCCAGATACTTTTTATTGCATAAGTGGATACAGATCGCAAAGTCAAATCGGAAATTGCCGAGAAACGCAAACTTCAAAAGGAAATAGAAGACAAATCGATTATTATTGTCCATACGGGCGATGGCAAGGGCAAGACCACGGCTGCTTTTGGCATCGTCATGCGAACCCTGGCGCACGGGTGGAAGGCGGCAATCGTCCAGTTTATGAAAAGTCCGTCAGACTACCAATACGGAGAGGCAAAAATTGCGGAAAAATTTGACAGCCTCGATATGTTTACCATGGGCGCCGGTTTTACCTGGGATACGAATAATCCGGAACAAGACAGGAAGCTTGCCTTGCAGGCATGGCAAAAGGCCATTGAGGTAATGAACAGCGGCCAGTACAAAACGGTCATGCTTGATGAAATTCTTTACGCCATACATTATAAATTTTTGGACGAAGAAATGGTGATACGTTATTTAAGATCCAAGCCGTCCGGATTAAACATCATATTAACCGGACGTAATGCCGGCCAGGCCATCATAAACATTGCCGATCTCGTGACTGAAATGAAGAATATCAAGCATCCGTACAAGGAAAAAAACCTCCTTGCTCAAAAAGGCATTGACTGGTGAAACCGCAAATTTCTATTGTGACCCCCATGAATTAAAAACTTTAAGGAAACGACAATGAAGAAATCCATTATCTTTTTATTTGTATTTGTGCTATTTGCCGTATCCGGCAATTGCAAGCGCGACAAAACGATCGGCGATCCAACCATAGGCGAGCCGGTCATTGGCGAACTCAAGGTGGAAGACATTAGAATCGGCGACGGCGAAGTCCTGAGAAGAGAGGATAAGGCCGTTATGCACTATAAAGGCTGGTTGACCGATGGTTACCAGTTTGCCAATACTTACAAAAGCGGCAGTCCATTGATTGCAACTTTTGGAATGCATATGTTGATAAAAGGCTGGGAGCAGGGTCTTCCCGGTATGAGAGTCGGAGGCGTTCGCAAGCTTACTATCCCGCCGCATCTTGCCTACGGTAAAAGAGGACAGAGGAATATGCCTCCCCATGCGACATTGATTTTTGAAGTGAAGCTGGTCAATATACTGCATTAAACTTTCCGAAGTCGCTGGTTGCGTCTGCGATATTATAGAATGCAAAGCAAAAGATGGAAAAGGGGAGAGTGTGCAAGGTTCTCCTGCGGGGCTGCGCCCCTGCAGATCATCGCTTCTCCCCTGGCGCACACACGGTTGTGCGCCACCCCTCTTTTAATACAGGTTTATATAAGGCTGCGGGTTTGTATCAAGGGAAGTCTGATATGCGCCTGGGTTCCTTTCCCGGGGGCGCTGTTAATTTCAACGAAACCTTTGTGGTTATGGATTACATGTTTGACAATTGATAATCCGAGACCCGTGCCACCCTGAATGCGGGAACGGGAAGAGTCTACCACATAAAAACGTTCAAAAATGCGCGAAAGATGTTTTTTTTCCATGCCGATACCGGTATCGCGAATGTCTATCATGGCAAATTTTTCATCTTTTTTTATCTCAATCGAGACTTCGCCTTTTTCGGTATATTTTACTGCATTATCAATAAGGTTTACAAACAATTGCACCAATTGATTGCGATCTGCTTCTATTCCAATCTCTCCATTTTCGATTACCTTTAGAGACAGCTCTTTTTGCCGCGCTTTTTTATCAAGCAACAAAACAGTATCTGAAATTACGGAGTTTAGGGAAAACATCTGGTAGTCTGGTTCAATGCCGCTGTCTTCAAGGCGCGATAAAATCAAAAGATCCTGAACAATAAATATCAGGCGGTCTGTATGGCGCTCGATAATATCCAGATATTTTTTATTGGGGCCGTCAAATTCATCGTTCAGGGTTTCGATAAATCCTTTAATGGCGGTAAGCGGCGTGCGCAATTCATGGGATACATTGGCAATAAGATCCCGTTTTATAGTTTCCAGGCTTTTTATCTCCTGCGACATTACCCTGAAATTAGCGGCGAGTTCCGAAAGTTCATCGGTATCAAACTCCGGAATGTTGACATCAAAATTTCCCTTTGCAATTTGATTTGCCGCCTGAGCCAGTTTGCCTATCGGACGCGATATGGATTGTGTTAAAAAAAAAGTCCCGGCAAGACCCGACGCAAGAAAAAATATCGCGGCGATGATAATACTTTTTTTAAAATCATATAGAAAAGAGTCGATGCTGGCCAGGAAAACAGAAGCCCTGATAAATCCTTTAAACGGGGAATTTTTGTGAACCGCAACATAAAGCATTTCTTTTTTTATGGTGTCGCTAAAGCGCACCGAAAATCCATACGTACTGGTTTTTGAATCCACAATTTCAGGTCGATGAATGTGGTTGTCCATTTCCATAGCTTTTTTTTGCGAGTCGGCCAGAACCCTGCCGTTTTCATCGATAATGGTGAGGCGAATGTCCAGGATTTGCGAGATACCATTAATATATTTTTGCAGTTCCAGGAGATTTAAATATTTTTTGTTGATTTCGGGCTCAATGGATTTAATATGTTTTAGCAAATTTTCTTTTTCAAGCAAAACATGATGCTGGCGAAATGTTCTCAGGGTAAAATAGTAATTTAACGAAAAAATAATGATAATGAGCAGGGAAAGGGTTGTAAAAAGTCTTTTAAATAAAGAACTTTTCATTCTTCCATCTTATAGCCGATTCCGCGAATGTTTTTTATAAACGCTCCGGCATCGCCGAGTTTTTCTCGCAGGTGACGAATGTGAACATCGATGGTTCGGTCGATTACAGCCTTTTCGTATCCCCAGATGTAATCCAGAATTTTTTCCCGTGAAAAAACCCATCCAGGATGGCTAATGAGAATTTCCAGGATTTTAAATTCGGTGGTAGTAACTTCAACCGGTTTTCCGTGTACCAGAACCTGAAATTTTCCTTTGTCGAGGGTGAGAATGTTTGCAAAATGCATAATCCCGTGCGTTGTTTCGGGAGTTTTTAAACTTCTGCGCAATACAGCCTTGACCCTGGCCACAAGCTCTTTTGGAGAAAAGGGCTTGGTCATGTAATCGTCGGCTCCAAGTTCAAGTCCAACAATTTTGTCTATTTCTTCGGCGCGTGCCGTAAGAATAATGACCGCCATGTCGTTGTTTTTGGGGTCGCTGCGTATTCTCTTGCAAATTTCCAGGCCGTCCATGTCTTCCAGCATTAAATCCAGAATCACTGCATTTGGATGCGATTTTTTTATTTCTTCAAAAAATCTCGCTCCTGATATAAAGTGGCGGGTTTTATATCCGGATTTTTCAAGATGCAGTTGAATGAGTTCGGCAATATCGGGCTCATCTTCAACAATGTAGACTTGTTCTTTCATGGCAGAATGTGGTTTACTTTTTAGCGCATAAACATCCTGTGAACTATATTTTAAAACTAATGAAAAACCTCTGGATTTACATACTGATTACCAGTCGCGGGCATTTTTATACCGGCTGGACGACCGATCTAAAACGACGCTTCAGGGAACACGAGAGCGGTAAAAATGGCGCAAAGTATACCCGCGCTTTCAAGGCGCAAAAAATAGCCATGTCATGGTCCATCCAGGGCAGCCGTTCGGATGCTTTAAGAATCGAGGCCTTTATAAAAAAGCAAAGCAGGAAAAAAAAACAGGAATATATAGATCATCCAGAACGTTTGAACGAGGAGTTGATACAATCCGGAAATGAAGTTTCAGATGAGATGAAATGGGATACCGGTAATGCCGTTTAATGGCGGCTCTTGAATTGCTTTGTAAGCTGCCCTGAAAACCGCCCTGAAAGCCGCAAAAAGCACGGCGATTGGAAAAATAAACCAATCACCGTGCCCGGCAGCATTTCTTTTTCTTTCCGTAGTTTTTGAAAAATAAACCCTCGCGATTAATTTGCGGCGACGGCGATTTTTTTTACCGCGGGTTGTCTCAGGGGCAGATTCAGATACAATACTCCATTTTTAACGACCGCTTTAATTTGATCAACGTCAATGGATTCGTTGATTTGAAAAGTTCGGCGATAGTCGCCCGGTTCGTATTCGGCATACTGTAATGCAAGATTTTCAGATTCCGCAACCGGATTATGGGCGGCGCTAATCGTCAAAATGTTTTTCTCCACCGAGACATCTACCGAATTTTCGCTGGCGCCAGGAATGTTGGCTTCCAGATAAAGATTCGCATCATCGATGTAGATATTTACTTCTGGAATATACTCATTTTTAAAAAATTTTTTGCTTTCATCTACGGATTTATCCAGTATTTGTGTGTCAGACATAATGATCTCCTTTTATTTTATTCGCTTTTTACAGTAATTTTTTTTGCTTTTACCGCTTCCTTCACAGGCAGGGTTATGGTTAGAATACCGTTTTTAAAAACAGCTTCTGCCTGATCACTTTCTACGGCGAATGGCAATTCAATGGTTCTTTGAAATTTCCCGGTTTTTCTTTCCTGTTTCAGGATTTTCAATTTTTGAACGGTATTGTCGGCATGAGCGGACTTGATTTCTCCCGAAATGGTCAGCACATCGTCGCTAATTGCGAGATCTAATTCTTCGCTGGAAATACCGGGGATTTCTGCTTTTACGGTGAGGTAATCCCCGTTTTTGAGAATTTGAATCAGGGGAAACTCTACATAGTTAAAGTCAGAATTTCGCGCCTTAAATGCGATCTCGTTTTTCATGCGATGGAGATCATTTAAAATATTAGTGAAGTACATGCTTACCTCCTTATGTGTTCACTATAAATTTTCGGAGTTTCTGCTCGAAACCCGAATCTATCGCTCAATACTATTGAGTGATAGCGCTCCGTGTTACAGAGTGCTATATTGTATTTATTAAAAAATAATCGAATCGGCAATTTTTTTTTTCACACAGGAGATTATTCTTATAGTATAATTTGATTATAAGCAGTTATGGAAGCTTAAGGAACAATCAAAGAAGTTTACAACTCTGGCAGCTATGATTGCAAAGGAGGATTGTATGGCACATAAAACCTGGTGGAAAAGCGGTACAGGATTAACAAGGCAGGATCATCCCTTGATGAGGTTGCAGCATGAGATGAATCACCTTTTTGATGGATTCCTGGATGACTTCAGGATGCCCGCTCGTTTTGAGTCCATGCTAAAAGATTCTTTTTCTCCCAAACTGGATATTATTGAAAAAGAAAAAGAAATCTTGATAAAGGCAGATTTGCCCGGCGTGGATGAAAAGGACGTGGACGTTTCATTCGCCGATAACAGCTTGATTATTAAAGGCGAAAGAAAAGAAGAAAAGGATGAAAAAAAGGAAGATTATCATCTGGTCGAACGATCTTACGGAAGTTTTTATCGCCGTATTCCCATGCCAGCCAATATTGATAACGCAAAAATTGATGCTACTTTTAAAAAAGGTGTTCTCAATATTGTCATTCCCAAAACCGCAGATTCCATAAAAAATTCTCACAAAATAAATATCAAAGCAGCTTGATTTTTTCCGGGGAGGCCAATGGGCGTCCCCGGAATGTTCATGTCGAATGCTTGATTACAGAGAAAACAAAAATAATCGTGCAAAAAGGATTTTTTAATGCTCCCAAACTCACGCAGGTAAAACCCGCGTCCCAATTTGATTTTATGTCATTGAGTATAAAATTTACAGAAATTCTCCATTGTGGGATGAAAATTTCGGGGAAAAGCGAACCTTTCTGCAATT
>JAOUFE010000182.1 GCA_029858425.1 Spirochaetia bacterium
TACCCAAAAAAACTCTACAACCTGCGATGATTCCTTCCTCGAAAATCCATTGGATAATGCGATGGTGTCATGGTTTTCATTGGTAAAACCGTTTTGATCAACCGATGTAATGATTATGTTTGCAAGTTCCCGTCCTCGCTCATTCAAGTCTGAAATATTTACCTGATCGATCAGGTATTCCTGCAATGTTTTTTCTTTGTGCGCAAAGGACTCAAAGGTGTTTTCCTGATTTTTCCCGGAAAATGAATTTTGCAGCATGACTTCATCGAGACTCATTTCGGCCGGACGCGATTCCTCCAGAAAAATATTTTCCTGCATGACTTTCTGAAGATTCTGCGCCAGTTCTATGGTGTTTTGCGACAGAATTCCAAGGGAACTTTGCAGTTGGTTAGAGATACTGGTTCTATGTTTTATCTGCGGTCTGTGGGTCAGTCTTGCCATGGTTATAACTTAAAATCATTCCCCAGATATATTTCACGGGCTTTTTTATCTTTAATTAGTTTGCTGGCGGTACCTTCTATTAAGACTTCTCCGCTGAACATGATATATGCCCGATTGGTAATTTTCAGGGTTTCCCGGACATTATGGTCTGTGATCAGGATGCCCAGATTTTTTTCCTTTAGTTTAAAAATTATTTTCTGTATCTCCTTGACGGCAATCGGGTCAACGCCGGCAAAAGGTTCATCAAGTAAAATAAACTTGGGATCAGATGCCAGACATCGCGCTATTTCTACCCTGCGCCGCTCGCCTCCAGACAGAGTCATCCCAAGTTGATTTTGAACATGGGAAACTTCAAGTTCTTTAAGAAGCTCATCGGTTCTTGTTTTCATACGCTCTTTTGAGAATTTGCGAATTTCCAGAATCGCTTCTATGTTTTGCCGTACTGTCAATTTTCTAAAAACAGACTCTTCCTGCGGGAGATATCCAATACCATGGCGGGCGCGCTGGTACATGGGCATGCTGGAAATATCTTTGGAGCCAAGGTAGACGTGTCCTTCTGTTTGGCGAATGAGTCCCATGGTCATATAAAAGGATGTAGTTTTACCCGCCCCGTTTGGCCCAAGAAGACCAACAACTTCTCCCTGGGTAATTTTAAACGAAACATTATTTACGACTACCCTTTTGCCGTATTTTTTTCTTAAATTTTCTACACGCAGGGTTAACGGTCCGGAGAAGGTATCATCAAAGTTTAATTTTCTTCCCTTGGCAAACTCAGGCAAGGGCAGGTTTTTTAAACCTTCCCTGAAACGCTCTCCCAGGTATTTTTTTAATGCGTCAATAAATTTTTTCACTAATTTAATTCTTTCTGACTGAATTTCCAATTCATGCCCAGACTCGAATCATAGTGTCAATTAACAAATCATCACGCGATTGGGCTGACCGGGAGGAACCATGGGCAAAACATTTTCTTCGATATTGATTTCAATATCCAGCAAAAAAGGACCAGGCGTCATCATCATATTTTCAAGCTCGCCGTTCAAATTATCCAGCGTATTTTTCTGCGTTATTTTTTGAGCGCTAATTCCAAATCCACTTGCGACCTGCGCAAAATCAGGAGCCTCGTTAAACCGGCAGGCAAAATACTTCTGATTAAAAAATAGATTTTGCTGCTGCCGGACGAGTCCGAGATGCCCATTGTTAAAAATAACTATTTTGACATTCAAACCGAGTTCGGCCAACGTGGCCAATTCCTGGATATTCATTAATATGGAACCGTCGCCGGATATGCACGCAATGGTTTTTTGCGGCGCCGCAAGAGCAGCTCCGATGGCAACGGGAAGACCAAACCCCATGGTGCCAAGACCCCCGGAAGTCAGGAATGTCCCGGGAATCCGGAAAGGGTAGTTTTGTGCAACCCACATCTGATGCTGACCAACATCGGTAGATATAATGTCGTCGGGCTTCAGAAAATTGGAGATGGAACGAATAATATTTTGCGGAGTCAACAAGGAGTTATTCGGCAAAATACTGCTTATTCCATTGATTTGTGATTTGATATTTAAAATTTCATTGAACCACAATGTCCTGTCTTCTATATTCGTTTTTGCATTTATAACCCGAAGAGCATTTAAGGCATCCGTATTCCAGGTGTAGTCGGGAATTTTTTTAACCTTAAGCGGGTTGGAATCAATATCAATATGAATAAATTTTGCTTTTTTGCAAAACTCTTGAATATCTCCCGTTGCCCGATCGTCGAATCGAACGCCTATGCCAATGATTAAGTCGGCTTCCTCCATGGCAAGATTGGCTGTTTGCGCTCCGTGCATTCCCAGCATGCCCAGATAATAGGGATTTTCCGGATCAATAGAACCCAGTCCCATTAATGTAGAGACAGCCGGAATTTTGTGCGTTAACATATACGCTCTCAGAGCATCGGAAGCTCCGGAATGAACAATTCCGCCGCCAATATATAATACCGGTTTTCTGGAGTTTTCAATAGCGCAAAAAATCGAATCATTACCATTTTCAAAATGACTCATCCCGGTAAATGTCTGGTTCCCGTTTACCGGATATTCATCAATATTCGATTCCGGCATCGTAACCATTTCAAGCTGAATGTCGCGTGGTATGTCAATGAGTACGGGGCCGGGACGACCTGATCTTGCAAGATAAAATGCCTCCTGGACTGTCGAGGCAATATCCTCCGCATTCATTATCTGAAATGATTTTTTTACAACAGGCGCGGCCATGGAACATATGTCCACTTCCTGAAAAGCGTTGGTTCCAATTAAATGCCGGGATACCTGACCAGTAATGGCTACAACGGGAATGGAGTCCAGTTTTGCATCGGCAATGGCGGTTAAGAGATTTGTCGCGCCAGGTCCGGATGTAGCCATGCAAAAAGCCGGTTTCCGTGAAACCCGCGCCATCCCCTGTGCGACAAAAGCCGCCGCCTGTTCGTGCCTTACCAGAATATGCTGGATGGTACTGTTTCGCAGCGCATCATATATGGGTAAATTGGCGCCTCCGGGAATGCCGGCAATATACGTTATGCCAAGTTTTTCGATTGTTTTAACAAGAAGCTGCGCTCCGCTTACAGTCATTTGAATCTCCGTTTTCCCGGAGTCTGACGGCAGCTCTTATGGAACTCCCCAGAATGCCGGGAATTCCATAATTAATTTACGTAAAATTCCTACAGCGTATGTTTACCCGCGACCAGCACGACGGATAGCGTTAACAAATCAAGTAAAGCTGTAGAAAGTTTTTTCATTTTTGAGATGAGGAAAATATATCGGCAGGGTTGTCAATTCTATTTCAATAAATTTTTATGTAAAGGTTTTTATTTCAAATACTCATTGACACCGATCAACAGTTCACCAATATAAGTTTATTTTAGATGAGCGAAACGTTCCAACATATATTAGAGTTGGTAAATGATGGAAAAATCAGAATATCTGATCATGGTTATGATGAGAAAACTATGACAACAAAACGCCAAACAAAAATGGTTCATGAAGGGAAATATTTTGCAGAAGTAGATGTCGAACTTATAAAATTTAAGGGTTTTTCTCCTTGAAAACATATCAACTGCACATATATAGATTTATGTCTCCTGTGAGAAGAAGAAATTGGCCAGA
>JAOUFE010000064.1 GCA_029858425.1 Spirochaetia bacterium
GTTTATTCCTATGATTTGGCCATATCATAGGAATAAACGAAGCTGGAATTTTCATATATCTGTAATTTGGAAAAGTTGATTTGTACAGGCATACCTCCCTCTACACAATCAATGTTACTAATAGGCTTTTGATTAAACCAAGGACATCTCAAGTTTAATAATGTTAAACTGAACGCTATTATTAAAAATATTTTTTTACCGAGATTCATTTTTGTCTCCTTACCCTGAATCTTGCCCGAAACATGGTAAACATCATGAACATTGCCAGAAAACCAAATTGATGATACATTCCCGGCCAAAATAATATCAAACCAGAAGAACAGCCGCCGCCGCCAGTTTGTGGTGGATTGACCTTTGCAAGGGTAGCTCCCATATCAATCATACCGTGACCGGTACAATCGTCGACTCCGGCTTTTATTTACAACCCAATTATCGTAAAAACATTCGTGCATATTATGGCCGTACCGGAACTAACTGATATGTACCACCCAAAACATTGGTAAACGTATCGGGCGTAACCGGCGAGGCCGGGGCAGTAATGGTCGATTGAATCTGGCTGCCCGTGTCATAAATCCAGGCATCCACAATGGCCGTATGACCGGAGTCCCAGTAAAGAACTACATTTGTAACGGGCGATGCCGCATCAAAATTTTTCAAATACACAATACCGCATTCTTCATTTGCCGTCAGCGTTGAGGTAGCCTGCGTATAGGAAAGAGCTGCGTTTTGATAAATTTGAAGCTGTGAAAAATTCAAGATTACCGGTATTGATGTGCTGCAACGAAGAGGAACCAGTTTATACGGTCCGCCGACAATCTGTGTGAAGGTGTCAAGAGTGCCGTCGATAGTTGCTGGGTAATTATTGGCGGGGTTTGACAATAATATTGTCGCACTTTGAAAAGACGTTTTACTACTATTCCATTCTAATTGAACGGAAATACCAGCTGGATTGTCAAAACCCATATCAATTATATTTGTACACCCACCAAGAACAATGTTCGCAGAGGCCATGTCTGAAGTGTAAATAAAATTAGAGTTTTCATACATTTGTAATTTAGAAAAGTTAATCGTAACAACAGGCGTTAATCCCTCACATCCAATTCCGAACCCATTTTTTTTCGTCCAAAGACAATTTAAAATTATAAATACTAATATAAATATCAATAATAAAAATATTTTTTTGCAGAGATTCATTTCTGTCTCCTTACCCTGAATCTTGCCCGAAACATAGTAAACATCATAAACATTCCCAGAAAACCAAATTGATGATACATTCCCGGCCAAAATAATATCAAACCGGAAAAGCAGCCGCCTCCGCCAGTTTTTGGCGGATTGACCTTTGCAAGGGTAGCTCCAATATCAATCATACCATGGCCGGTACAATCGTCAACGCCTGTTTTTGTTGCACAACCGCTTGTAGTATTGCCTCCTCCAGAGCCAATATCGCGGGCATTATCAAATATCAGTTTTCTTACCTCTGCCGGCGTAAGGTTGGGGTTGATAGACAAGACAAGACTTGCCAGACCGGAAACCATTGGCGCTGCCATCGAGGTACCAGTACCAAATGGCCTACTATAATTATTCCCGGGTAAAGTAGATAATATATAATATCCAGGCGCTGCTACGTCGACCTTGCCAAAATTGGAAAAGTCTGTTGTATTTACAGTAGCTGTTCCCAGTGGATTTTTATCATCTGTATCCATCGCTGCTACCGAAATTACCGTTGAAAAGCCAGCGGGTAAAAATGTGTTTAATCCGGCAGGTAAACCATGAGCGAGGGCGCAAAAATCATAATAATCGTCTGCAGGGCAAATATAATCTCCAATGAGATCGGAACCGCCGTTTCCGGCTGCTGCAACCACAACGACATTTTTAGATTCTGCATATTGAATGGCGCTGTTTTGTTCCGAACTTGAATAAAAGCAAACACCAGGGAAATAACATACTCCAAAACCCTCGCCGCCCAGACTTAAATTAATAACTTTTGCTCCGTTATTAACGGCTGCAACAATGCCGCGTTGAAAACTGACATTTGAAAGACAAGGCTGCGATACGTTATCGCAATTAAACGAACTTTTTGGATCCACAGATTGGCCCCATTGCATAATTCTGTGCGATAAAATGGGGCTGCTCCAGTTTATACCGGCAATTCCGGCACTGTTATTTGTTGTAGCGCCAATAATACCGGCTACATGGGTACCATGTCCATATATATCTGGAGAGGTGTCTGCTGTTTTTGGACATGGAACCTTTTGTGTCGTGCAGCTGTTGCAGCCGCTGCAAACCTGTTTTTCACACCAGCCTTCGTAAAAAGCCTTGCCCTGTATGATTCTTCCGGTCAGATCCGGGTGTGTATCGTCAATTCCTGAATCTACAACGGCTATTTTTATGGAACTACTGCCGGCGCTGTAGTCCCAGCCATTGTAGGCGTTAATGGCGGTTAAATAATCCACCTGGGCATCATCATAATTAATGCCATTAACCGTGAAAGTATCGGGCGTTTGATTAGCCGCAGGGTCATTGGGTACCATACTGGACGATGAAATTGTATTGGGATGAACATCGGCTACACTGGAATCTTGCAAATAGTCATACATTGCCATTACCATATCCGTTTCGGGCGCAAAATAAAATAAATATTTTTTGTCGAAACCAGCTTGTTGAGCCAGATTCAAGTCAAAATCAGGTTCGTCTTTAAACAAATCCAGATACGATTGTACCGCAACACAAAGATATTTGTCGTTTAGCGCATCGATACTTGCAATGCCGGTGCGGTTATCAAAACCATAGGTATCTTTGGAAATAGTTACGGCCTGTTTTAAATTTACGATTAAATAACCAGGTACAAAGGGCAGAGAAGTTATCACTTTATCAAGATGTATTAAAGGGCGCAAAATATAGCCATTGCCAGGCGTATCATGGATTATATCAAGGTCAAAATTCAAGGTAATCGTAATAAAAAATCCGGAGATTACGTCAAAGTCGCCGTCAAGTTTCAAACCGCTTGTACTTCCGCTGGGTATTGTCAGGGGATAACTTGTGCCGCTAATAACAACGCTGTTGCCAGTACTGTCGAGTACCAGACGAATCTGGGTATACGCGCCTTTAGGAACCGGAGCGGCGTCTGTAAATAAAACTGTTGCGTCGGTACCAAGCTTCATCAGGTCAAAAATGCCAGTGTTGCCCGCGACTGTAATAACACTACCATCGGCTTTGGCAAAACGAATTTCTTTTACATTAATGAGAACCTGTTCGATATTGGAGGGTGCGTTGTTAATTTTCTTACCCCCCCCCATGATCGAAACTTTGCCGATAGTTCCTTCGCGGTTGACAATTTCATACTTGCCCGCTTTTATATTTGCAATGTACACAGAATAGTCGTTGTAAGAAGCATTCGCGCTCTGCGAAATTAAAGGCTTGTTAAAAGGGCTGTAACTGAGAAATGCCATGATAAATAGTATAACAAAATATTTTATAAAACGCATAAGAAAACCTCCAAATTAAAAAACCGGCAAAAGGTTAGCCTTTTTGCCGATTTTGAATCTTGCGATTGGCAGGAATATAGATGATAAAAAAAGATTCTAAATGACTTTATTTGGCTAACGTATTTTGTCAATATATATTTATATTAAATTTACTATTCGATTGGTTGATGAAAAAGATAAATTATAAAAAAAAGGGCGGATAGCATTAAGGGCGATATTTTTTTGTTAAATAACCATGACTGATTCCCGGGTTCCAGCCCAGGCTCACAATATTCATGTAAAATAGCTAAAAAACCAATCTAAAAAACCAATCTTTCTATTGACAGTCTATGGTCTTTTTATGGACTTATTCGCTTGACTATCTTATCTTTATGGTTATTGTATTGTAAAGAGGATATTGAACAACCAAAACTTGAGGTTATTTGAGGTTCCTTAATCTAAATGATAATACAGTTAAGTCCCCCAAAGGCTTCATGGCTAAACGGGATAAAATAAAAATTCAGCAGGTACAAAAATGAACAAAAATTCGAAACATATAACGATGTTACTTTTAATTACAGTACTTGGCGTTCTGTTAATTGAACTCGTAAGAAGCGATCGCCCAAAGACATCGACTATTACATACTCCACATTTCTTGATTATGTGGAATCCAATAAAATTCACACAACGCCAGACAAACCCATGCTTATACAGAGCGGGATGATTTATGGTTTTTACAAGCTGGAAAGCGGGGAATTATCCCAGTTTAATACGGTAATTGCTCTTCCTGACAATGAATTGATAAAATTATTCAGAGCGCACAGTCTTGACTTTGAAATTCGAAAGCAGGAAGATAGTATGTTTTTGAAAATATTTGTAAATATTATTCCATGGATGTTGCTTCTGGGGGTTATCTGGTTTTTTATGATGCGTCAGATTCAATCCACGGGGAACAAGGCCTTGAGCTTTGGGCGATCGCGTGCGAAGCTACAGCCTGAAATGAAAAACAAGATCACCTTTAAAGATGTTGCAGGCATTGATGAAGCAAAAACAGAGTTAATAGAAATTGTTGACTTTTTAAAAGAGCCCAAGAAATTTCAGGATATTGGCGCCAGAATTCCTCTTGGGGTTCTATTGGTTGGGCCTCCGGGAACCGGGAAAACTTTGCTTGCGCGCGCTGTTTCCGGCGAAGCAGGGGTGCCGTTTTTTTCCATATCCGGTTCGGATTTTGTAGAGATGTTTGTTGGCGTGGGCGCATCGCGCGTACGCGATTTGTTCGCTCAGGCAAAGAAACATGCGCCATGTATTATTTTTATTGATGAAATCGACGCAGTCGGAAGGCTCAGAGGTGCTGGACTTGGCGGAGGACACGATGAAAGAGAGCAAACCCTCAATCAATTGTTGGTTGAAATGGACGGATTTGAGACCAATGAAGGAATCATCGTGATTGCCGCGACCAATCGTTCTGATGTTCTTGATCCGGCTTTGCTGAGACCTGGTCGTTTTGACAGACAGGTTGTGGTAGATACGCCAGATTTAAACGGAAGAGAAAAAATTCTACAGATTCATACGCGGAAAGTTCCGCTTGAGACCGCCATAAATCTTCAGGATATTGCGAGGGGCACTCCGGGTTTTACCGGAGCTGATCTTGCAAATTTGGTTAATGAGGCTGCATTATTGACAGCTCGTCGCGATAAAAAAAAGGTAAGCCAGGATGAACTTGAAGAGGCTCGCGATAAAGTGATGATGGGTCCGGAAAGAAAATCTTTTTTTATTAATGATGATGAAAAAGCCATTATTGCCTACCATGAAGCGGGTCATGCGCTGATCAGCTCTCTTGTGGAAAATTCAGAGCCTATTCACAAGGTCAGTATCATCCCTCGAGGCCGTGCTCTGGGGATCACCCAGCATTTGCCTGAAGGCGAAAAACACATGCGATCCAAAAAATTCTGGCTGGATGAAATTGCCGTTTTAATGGGAGGCCGACTTGCCGAAGAACTTCAATTTAAGGATGTGACAACAGGCGCTACAAACGATATTGAAAGAGCGACGGCCATTTCAAGAAAAATGGTAATGGAGTGGGGTATGTCTGCCAAAATAGGACCTATTCATCTGAGCAATTCCGATTCAAGCAGCGTTTTTCTTGGGAGAGATTATTCGAGAAACTCAAACCATTCCGATGATTATGCGAAACTTGTGGACGAAGAAGTAAAAAGAATTATTGATGGCGCGTTTCATATGGGACAAGCTCTTTTGAAGAAATACAAGAAACAACTGGATACCATCGCGGCAAAGCTTCTGGAGAAAGAAACTTTAACGGGCGCGGAAGTGGTGGAAATTGTTTTTGGCAAAAAAGTATCTCGTGATGAAAAAAACGAGAAAAAAAATACTCCATCAACTCCTGTAAATAAAGAGGCAGGCGTCAGGAAAAAAAAGGTTATCCCGAATCTGGGTATACAGCCGGCATAACGTTGACGCGGGGATTTTTTAAAAAGAAAAAATATCCCACGGAGGACAAAGAGCGTACGGAAAAAATACAAAAAAATGCGTTTTCAACGCTATTTTATCAAAATTTCCGTATTCTCCAATCCTCCGTGGTCAATCCGACTTTTTAGGCAGTCCCGCGATACTGTCGGCCTGTGAATTAATAAATGTCATATGATTAAAGCCAGCAAAAATGATCCTGAAACGATCATTTTTGTATTTATCGATGGCATAGGCATTGGATTAAAAAATTCCGATACCAATCCGTTTACCAGGTATGGAAAAGATTTTTTTTCAGCATTGGGGGGAAAATCTTCGTTTACCCCCCCTGGCATATTGATCCCTGCGGATGCCCATATGAGCCTGTATTCAACTCCTCCGCAGTCCGGGACAGGGCAGGCGGCATTATTTACGGGTTACAATACCATATCCCTTGTTCACCGGCATATGTCTGGATTTCCTCCTTTTTCTCTGCGCCCTTATTTAAAAAACAAATCCATCATCCATTATTTCCTTCAAAACTCCCTGAAAGCCAGCGTGATAAATACGTACACAAAGAAATATCTTGAAATTTTAGGCAAACCCCGCAGCGAACGGTTTATGTCCGCATCGACAATGATGCAAACAGGTTCTGGACAAAGGCTGCTGTCCGTTGATGATTTGCTTGAGGAAAAAAGTATTTTCATGGATATTACCAACTGGTTTTTACGAAAAGAACTTGGATACAAGGTTCCGGAAATTTTGCCAGATGAATCTGGTCGCCGCCTTGTCCGGCTGGCTTCTGATTATAATCTGGTAGTATTTGAATATTTTTTTCCGGATAAATACGGGCATGATTCTGAAATTAACGATGTTGAATTTATTGTGGATCATCTGGAAGGTTTTCTAAAGGGTATTTGGGAGGAATTGGATCCATCTAGACAGCTTGTAGTTGTTTCATCGGATCATGGAAACTTTGAGGATTTGTCGATCCCGGTTCACACCCACAATATGATTCCCGCCATTTTTTATGGGTGTGGACAATCCCTTGCGCCTTCGTTTGTAAGGGAAATTTATGATGTCCCGAGATTTTTACTGTCGTTAAAAAAAATAGAGTTTCATGAGAACAAAAAAAAAGACAATCCGGAATAATTACCGGACTGTCTTAAAGTTTCGGGATTGGCTACATTTTGGCTGGACTGTTGTTGTTTTGCTGCGCGGAACGCGCCAAAACAGCAACAGTCACAGAATAGTAACCACTCCGAGATTTTCTGAAAATCTCTTGTCCGGACTTTTTTGGTAAAATTGTTCATTCCCAGGGTTGCTTGTCAGGAAAGTTAGAAAGGCGCGCCCGCTGGGCGCGGCTTCCTAACTTCATCTGTTATCGCTTACGAGGTGAGGCAAATTTACCAGCCCGAAGAAAATTTTTTCAAAAAAAACGGCAGGGAACTAAAGTCGATCTGAAAGGTTTCATTTTAACAGGGTTAAAATAGATTGCGGTCTTGCATTGGCCTGGGCCAGCATCGCCGTACCACTCTGAACCAGAATCTGATTGGTTGTAAAAGAAACCATTTCTTCTGCCATATCGGCATCTCTGATTCTGGACTCGCTGGCCTGTACATTTTCGTACGCGCTCATCAATCCCTTTGCAGTATATTCTAACCTGGTTGAGTAAGCTCCCAAATCGGCTCGTTGCTTCATTAGAACCTTTAAACCTTCATCGATGAAACCAATTACATCGTTGGCTTTACCAACCGTAGATAACGTAATCGGGCTTCCATCGGCTTGCTTTAAATTAAGCGCCTTGGCGCTCATGGTGCTGATGTAGACACGTTCTCTCTGGTGCATGTTGGGTCCCATATGAAACCAGATTGATCCGGTTTTACTTGCCCGGGCAAAGTCGCCTTGAAATACTTTAAAGCGATTAAACTCTGCCTGCGACGCCATGCGGTCTACTTCATTTACCAACTGAGAAACCTCGACCTGCATCAACTGACGGTCATCATTGGAATAGACGCCGTTAGCTGCTTGAATAGATAAAACCCTTATTCTCTGCAGAATATTGGCCATCTGATCGAGGTAACCATCTGTCGTTTGCACGAAGCTCATACCATCTTCCGTGTTTCTTTCGGCTTGTCTCAAACCTTGGACCTGTGTTCGCATTTTCTCAGAAACTGCTAATCCAGTTGCATCGTCTCCCGCATTAACGATTCTTAATCCGGAAGAAAGACGCGCCAGATTTTTGTCAACGTCCCAGTTTTTGAACTTCAAAACCTTATGTGCATTAATTGCACTCATGTTGTGATTAATGATCATAGACACTCCTTGTCTTTGATTTGAACGTCCATTCCTTTTGGTATCGGACGTCCAGGCAGCCATGCGTAAAACTCGTTCTACGCACGCTTCCTGGAGGTCCGATAGGAACCTCCAGGAAAACATGAAAGATGGTTTTATTTTTATAAAAGTTCGTCATAAAAAAGTTCGGAAGGAGAGCCGAACTTCTCTGCTGACGTTTTTTTATTTATGATGTCAATAATTGCATAAAAGCAAAAAACCCGGCCACCCCAAAGGAAGCCGGGTTATAAAACATTATTGTAAAAGTCTCAATATTGTTTGTGGTCTTTGATTTGCTATGGCAAGCATAGCGGTACCGCTTTGCGTTAATATCTGATTTTTCGTTAAATCGGACATTTCTTCGGCCATATCAGTATCTCTGATTCTGGACTCGGATGCCTGAACGTTTTCATAGGCATTCATTAGCCCTTTTGCGGCAAACTCAAGACGGGTGTAGTAAGCGCCCAGATCCGCTCTTTGTTTGGCTATTTTGCCAAGAGCAGCGTCTACCCGGCCAATGGTTTCATTGGCAAGACCGGCAGTCGAAATACTGACAATGGAGCTGTCGATATTTTTCATGTTTAATGATCTTGCTGTCATTGTGCCAATAAAAACCCTTTCCCGTTGGTGCATATTGGGTCCCATGTGCAGCCACATGGAGGCAACTCGCGAATCCCTTGCAAAATCACCCTGAAGCAATGACATGGTGTTAAACTGCGCCTGGGAAGCAGTACGATCCACTTCGTTGACCAACTGGGAAACTTCCACTTGAATCAACTGTCTATCGTTATCAGTATAGATACCGTTAGAACTTTGAACCGCAAGAACACGAATACGCTGAAGAATATCCGCAGTAGTTGTTAAAAATCCTTCAGCAGTCTGGACAAGACTCATACCGTCTTCTGTGTTTCTTTCTGCCTGACGCAAACCTTTGATTTGGGTACGCATTTTTTCAGATACGGCCAAACCAGATGCATCGTCAGCAGAGCGATTGATTCTCATGCCAGTTGAAAGTTTTTCAAGATTTTTCTGGGCTTCCCAGTTCTGAAACTTCAGAACCCGGTGAGAATTTACCGCAGACATGTTGTGATTAATTATCATTTTGATTCCTCCTTGAACCAATTTAAGAAAGGGCGATACTGTTAGATAAACACCTCCTGTGTTTGTCCAACAGCCCGGCAGATTGCCGCCAAACCTTTTCTATGAGGTACTCTTCGGAGAAATATAGTCGTAAACGTAAAGCAGGACAGTTGAAGTTACATGATGTCAGTAGAAGTTATTGAGTTTTAATGGAAGTTATGATAGTCTTTCAGGATACAAGGAAAAATAGAGCTATAATTCAAATTTTCGGTTAATTTGGAAAAAAATTAAACATTTTTTTTATCTACTAAAAAAATTACCCTGCATTTTTGAAGACTCTCCAGAGTTTTTATGTGTTGCATAATACGTGTGGCATCGCGGCTGGAAACAACCACATCGGTCTTATATTGGCCGCGAGTGGATAATCCTACAGTAAAATATGCAGAGCTGCCGGCGCGAATCTTTGCTTCGGGATCATCCATGCTGTTCACATATGCGATAATACCTCTTTGAACGCCTATTTTCTGCATTATGAATTCGGGTCCATAAATTAACTGCCCTGTTTGAGAATATATTCGCGGCGCAAGGGCTTCGTTGACTTCCATTCCGCGAAGATCAATGATGATGCCGGAATATTGGAGGGGAACGAGTCCTGCCTCAAAATCATTCCCAACCCGTGTTTTTTGGTATGCTTCTCCGACATATTCAGGTTCAGAAAGAGAATTATAGGCCATAGTTGCCCACGGAAGAGGCAGGTGAGACAATAATCCCTGATTGCCCCGCAAAGGCAGGCTTGTAGAGGCTTCAATGACATTATTTCGAAAAAGCATCCTGACCAGATTAATCGATTGCAAATAAATTGGAAACTCTCTTCTAAAATTTATATTTTCATCCAGAATATCACTTATTTTGTGTGAATTGTCTATATATAAATTTTCAATATCGGAGCTGATCCGTTTTAATAGCAGCTCCCGAATTTGATTTCTCACATAGAAACGCTCGTTTAGAGAAATCGCTTCATTCATGTTCATAACTGACTTTACTTCATACTGATACAAATCCCAGTTAATCAAAAAGCGCGTGATTCCTTCATTAATTTCTTCTGATTCGCGACTTGACAAACTCTGAATTGCGAAAACGCAAAAAATCACAAACACAATTTTCCCTTTCCGGTATACACTCATTGATCTTTTATCGGCGGGTTTTCAAAAAATGTATCCAATTATTCGTCTGTTTGGAATAATTGGAATCACAGCTTTTCCCGTTTTGCAACCTTTTCCAGCGCTCCGGGGAGTTTGGGCTCGAACCTCAATAATCAGATCAAAATGTATTAAAACGCGCTAATTTAAATCATTCTGACTGAATATCGAGTTCATGCCCAAGCTCCAGAATGTGTCTATTTGTTAATGACTATTAACAAATAGAGGTTGACAGTATTCTTGTATATTAGAATATGCTAATTGAATTATGTGCGGTAAGTGCTAAAATATTTTTTAAGGAGCGTATATGAATATAAAACTAATTTCTCTAACTGCAATTTTTCTATGGTTTGGCTTGATTGTATTTCTGGGAATACGATTTGTCAAGGGTAATGTAGAAAAAGGTGAGGATGGTCGTGCTGAAGTGGTTTTAACAAAATCCGAAAAAGTAATGATTTTGGGTGAAATGCGGCAATTGCTATTTACAGTTCAAGGTGTTGTTGACGGTATTGAAAAAAATAATTCAAAAGCTATTGCCGAAGCAGCTTTAAACGGCGGTACCAAAATGATGCTTGATGACAATGCCAGCTTAATGCTGAAATTGCCCGTAGCCTTTAAAATGCAGGGTATCGGCGTTCACAAATACTTTGACCAGATTGCAAATGAGGCTCAAAAAGGCGCAGCAAAGGATAAAATTCTCTCTATGCTAAATACGCAACTTCAAAACTGCATTTCATGCCACGCGGCTTACCAGTTTAAAGTAAATTAAAAACACAAGGCGGACTCCATCGAGGATTGTCAGTCAGGGGTAGCCCGGTACCTGCTGTACCGGGCGCAGGGGCAGACTTGCCCCTGTTCCCTTCTCAACTATTACTTTACATCCCGAATTTTAACCGTAGTATGCCGGTATGAGCAGTTCTTTGGGTACTTTTTTTCGAATGACATCTTTTGGCGAGTCGCACGGGAGCGCGGTTGGCTGCGTTCTCGAAAACTGTCCGGCGGGGATGCCTTTGACGGAAGCCGATATTCAGCCCGATCTTGATCGTCGAAAACCCGGGCAGAGTAAAATTACAACTCAGCGCAATGAGCCGGACACCGTGCGCATTCTTTCAGGTACCTACCAGAACATGACAACGGGGGCGCCTATTGCATTGGCGGTTTTCAACGAGGATCAAAAAGAAAAAGATTATGCAAATCTGGAACACATTTTTCGTCCGTCACATGCAGATTATACCTATCACGTTAAATATGGACACCGGGCGCATACGGGAGGCGGACGTTCTTCGGCCAGAACCACAATCGGGATGGTTGCAGCCGGGGCGATCGCCAAAAAACTTTTGGCGTTAAAGACAAAATCAAGTATTGCGGCCTACGTGTCATCGGTTTATAATCTGGAGCTTTCAAGGGATTATAAAGTTCCGGACGCCAGGACAATTCAAAAAGAAATAGAAAAGAACCCGGTACGGTGTCCGGATCAAGAAACGGCCAAAAAAATGGAACGTTTGATTCTGGATGTCGCCAAAGAAGGGGATTCGGTAGGAGGGGTCATCGATCTTGTTGTAGATCATCCACCGGAGGGTCTCGGCAGCCCTGTATTTGCCCGCCTCGACGGTTTATTGGCTTCGGTGATGATGTGCATTCCCGCCGTTAAAGGCGTTGAAATTGGCAGCGGATTTGCAGGATCCAGGATGAAGGGATCGGAGCATAATGATTCTTTTTACAGCGATGCGGGGCGAATTCGAACGCGCACTAATTTTTCAGGCGGCATTCAGGGTGGTATTTCCAATGGCGAGCCGATTTTTATGCGAATCGCATTTAAGCCAACTGCCACAATTCGAAAAGAGCAGGAAACAGTAAATGACAAAGGAGAAAATGTTACCATGAAAGCCAGCGGCAGACATGATCCTTGCGTATTGCCGAGGGCTGTACCCATAGTGGAAGCTGCAGCAGCGCTAATTCTGGTCGATCAGTTTTTGCTCAATCATTTGTCAAAACTGGAAAATACTTAAATTTTTAAGGATACAGACGCTCAACCGAGGCAAATACTTCTACTTTGGCAAATCTGTCATACATTGCCCTGCATTTACTTTACCTCTCTGATTTGAATGGTTTCTACCCTGTCGCGTCCTGCAATCATATCGGACAGGATTACCACCTGATCCCGTTCTGCAATCATGCTTTTGTTTTTCAGGATTTGAATTGCCTGAACAATGGTTTCTTCCGGATCGCTGGAAAAGTCTATTTGGTGAGGAATAACGCCTCTGTTTAAATTGAGTTTTCTGATAACCGATGGCATGTTCGTAAAGGCATGTATGGTGGCATAGTAAGGGTGGAAAGAGGAAATGTCATTGGCCGTTGTACCTCTTCTTGTGATGACAATTACTACAGGCGCCTTTAGGGAGTCGGCCAGAATGGCTGCCGATTTGGCCATTTCTTCTTTTTTATTTTTTGGCTGCCGTTGCAAGACAAAACCAGCTCTGTCTGTTTTTTCAATTCTCGATGCAATTTTGTGGAACATCTCAACGCATTTTACAGGATATTTTCCGGAAGCGGTTTCGGCAGAAAGCATGATTGCATCAGCTTCTTCATAAACCGCGTTGGCAACGTCTGTAATTTCCGCGCGAGTCGGGGTTGGGTTGTGCGTCATGCTTTCCAGTAAATGGGTGGCAACAATGACTCTTTTCCCGCGGGTGGCGCATTCCTTTATGATTCTGCGTTGTATTATGGGCAATTCTTCAAATTCAATTTCCACACCGAGGTCTCCCCGCGCGATCATTATGCCATCGGACATTTCGATAATTTCATTTAAGTTGTTGACCGCTTCCCGGTCTTCTACCTTGGCAATAATCTGGGCATGGCCATCATTATCCTGAATGAGTTTTCTCAGTATAAACATATCACCCGGCTCCCTGACAAATGAAAGGGCAATAAAATCCACACCATTTTCAACGCCAAAAAGGATATCGCTTTTATCTTTCTCGGTAATGGACGGCAGTTTTACCTTGATCCCCGGCAAATTGACATGTTTTCGGGATTCAAGTACTCCGCCATCAACAACCTCGCAAACAAGTTCCTTTTCACTTTTTTCCATTACAAGCAGATTTATAAGACCATTATCAAGGGTGATTTTCGCCCCCTTGTAGAGATCTTTTATAATTTCGGGATAATTAACAAGTATGCTTTTTTGGGATGGTTTATGCGTTTTGTCCACATAAAGAACTACCAACTCGCCGGCATCCATCTGCATTGGAGAATCCATCTCGCCTGTTCTGATTTCCGGTCCCTGGGTATCCAGTAAAATGGAAAGCGGCCAGGAAAGTTCCTCGTTTAATTTGTGAATTTTTTTTATGATTTCCTTGTGAGATATTCGGTCGCCATGAGACATGTTTATTCTTGCAATATTCATGCCGGCCAGAGCCATTCTTTTTATTATCTCATAATCAAATGTAGCCGGTCCAATGGTGCAGATTATTTTTGTTTTTCGATTTTGCATAAAAAATTCCCGGCACAGCGCTTTCTTGCCTTCATTTATCAGAGATAAAGTACTTTGTACTATAATAATTTTTAATCAGGGATCAAACAATGTTTTTTCAGGGTATTGTTCAGGATTAAATGAATAATATTTTTTCCGGACTTTTTAAAAAAATATAAGCATGCATATCTAATGCTCAGGTTTATGCCCCGGCTTTTGATCGTGCATATTCATACTTTTTAATTTGGCCATGGACTCCTGGTTTCCCTGCGCAGCTGCCTTCTCGTGCCATTGGCGGCCTTTGGCATGACTATGAGGCACACCCCACCCATTGTAATACATTTTGCCAAGGTGCATCTGGGCATCAGAATGACCCATTTCGGCCGCTTTTAAAAGCCAGGGAAATGCCTCTTTATATTTTTGTTGATCGTATAACTTTTTGCCCTTATCATAATTTTTCTGAGCTTCATCCGCAGAATTTTGAGTTTGTGCAGCAAGCGGCGAAACAAAAGTGGGTATTGCTGTAAATCCCGCTAAGAAAAGATAAAAAACAAACGAAAATAAAATTATTGTGTATTTCATGGTATTCCTTATTTATTTTCAACGCGATTCCATGTTTGCGATCTGCCAATCCACGGGATTCCAATGAAACCACGCACTTCGAGGGATTTACCGTCTTTATTCATTGTTAAATTGCAACTGTATACATTACCTTCGTCGGGATCAAGGATCTTGCCGGATGTCCACTTTGTTGGGTCATCTTTTTTTTCCTGTTTAAAATCCCAGAGAATTTCCATACCAACCAATGGCTTGTTTTTTTTCTCATCTGTGCATTTCTTGCAAACCGGTTGCGGATCTTCACCTGGTTTTATGATCACCTTTTCAATTTTTCCATGCAATAATCCGGAGTCATCCAGCCACAAATTTACAATAGATGCGACATCATGGGTTTTATCATCAATGGTTTCCCATCTGCCGACAGGCGACATTTTTTCCGAAGCATAGATATAGCCAAAAAAAAGCAAGCAGCAACTGCTTATGATTACATAATATTTTTTCATAAACAGACAATATGGAATATCAGACTTTTTGTCAACTTAAAAAT
>JAOUFE010000065.1 GCA_029858425.1 Spirochaetia bacterium
TCGTAAAGGAGTGATTTTAAAAAAAGATACAGAAAAAAGTCTTCGTATTTACATGGAGTCCCAATTCCCCTGGCCTCTCCACAATAGAGACAATATTTTACTGGCAGAACTGGAGCAAAACCCGAATGACAAAAAAGTAACGATCCTGCTTACCGGAAAACCCGACTCTATCGAGAAAAAAAAAGGATTGGTTCGGGTGGTAAAGTCGTTTGGAAAAGTGGAGTTTACCCCTCTTGGCGACGGGGAGGTTCAGGTGGTTTTTGATTTTTTTATGGATCCAGGCGGAGCCATTGCCGCGCCCATCATTAACTTGTTTTCCGTAGACTTTCCTTTCCTTTCCCTGAAAAAAATGGGGGAAGTCGTGCGGCAATCAGAATATCAAATGGCACAATTTTCATTCATACAAGAGCTTCCCTGATGAAAACGCGGGGGTAGCGAAGGCCATTTCCATTGGCCGCAGCGAAGGGGGCGCCTCACAACCCCCTTATTTTTGTTTTCCGGGCAAAAGTCCATTGAAGTTATTGACATGGCGTCTGTCTCTCATGTTATGCCTTCTCAGCATGGATTCATACAACATAAGGAGCATATTGTGCAGGTAAAAATCAGACTTCAGCGGTTTGGCAGCAAAAAAAGACCGTTTTACAGGATCGTTGCAACCGCATCAGGAAAACAAAGAGACGGACGTTTTCTGGATATCGTTGGCCTTTATCATCCAATTTCTGCCCCTGATTCTCAAATCAGGCTTGACAATGATAAAATTCAAAAATGGTTAAACCTTGGAGCGCAGCCCAGCGCTACGGTTCAGGATATTTTAACCAAAAAAGGGTTGTGGACAGACTTTGCCCAGTCAAGAGAATCTCGACGCGTAAATAAAATCAAGCGATTGAATACTGCGGGTAAAACAAATAAAACAAAAGCGCCTGCTGCGGCAGAAGCATAAACATTTTTCTGGAAATCGAGAAATATGTCTGAAAAAAACATGAAAGCTGATCCAGCCGGTTTAATCGAATACATTGCCAGAAATCTGGTGAAAAATCCGGATGACGTTGAAGTTGTTCCTGTCTGGGGTCCAAGCTCGTTGATCGTTGAGTTGCATGTAAATGAAGGCGATATTGGCGCCGTTATCGGTCGAAACGGGAAAATTGCCCGGGCCATGCGCACCTTGCTGAGTTCTATTTCGGTAAAAAGCATCGCGCCTGACGGCGAAGAAGGGAAAAACATCAGCAGGGTTGTACTGGAAATTATCGACCAGTAAACATCTTTAAAACAATGGAAAAGTCCCCGATTCTTGTCCTTGGGAAAATTTCCGGAACGCGCAGCATTAAAGGAGCTTTGAGAATCATCAAAAGGGGAACCTTGCTGGATGATCTTTTGAAGGTCAATAAAAAGCCTGAAATTGAACTGTTTAAAGCCAGAAGTCTTAAAGATGGTTTTTTAATGGAACCAGAAGCTTCCGGCCGTTACCAACTTTTAAATTTGCATTTGCTTTCCCGGGAGACTGCCGAAATAAAACTTGCCGGTATTGATACCATTCAGGAAGCCCTTGCGCTTAAAGGGCATTTTATCGGTATGTCTATCGATGAGGCGCGTTTAAATTTTCACGATCCGGATGATCCGTATCTTTTTGAATACATTGGATTGCAGATTTTTGAAGGCGATATATGCCGGGGGCAAGTGCTCAGGGTCGAAGAGTTTAACGATAAACAATGGATTATTTCGGATGAGCCTGAAGAGGCGATGATACCGCTTCAGGGGCCGTATATTCAAAGCATTGATTTTCAACATTTGAAAATTATTCTCCATGAAAATACCGGATTGTTTGAATTCAATGAAAATCCTTAACGTAAATATTATTACCTTGTTTCCTGAATTTTTTGTGTCAGCTATTCAAACCGGTTTGCTGGGAAAAGCGGTACAGGAGAAGTTGATTCATTTTAATTTTATACAATTGCGCCATTATGCGGTAAATCGTCACGGGCAGGTGGATGATGCTCCTTACGGGGGAGGGCATGGTATGGTTCTCATGATTGAGCCTGTGGTTAGGGCTCTTGATTCTATTCAGGAAGCCACCCATACGGTTCTTCTTACTCCCCGGGGATATCTCTGGAATCAAAAAAAGTGTACTTGTTTATTCCAGGAGTTGCAGCGCGCTTCCAGGAGTCTTACGCTAATTTGCGGTCATTACGAGGGCTTTGATGAAAGAATCGTGAATCTGGTCGATGAAAGTATTCGCATTGGCGATTATGTTTTATCGGGAGGCGAAAGCGCGGCGTTGATATTGATCGATTCGATGAGCAGGCTGATGCCTGGATTTATGGGGAATCCTGAATCGCTAAAAGAAGAATCATTTTATGAACCCCGCTTTATTGAATATCCACAATATACCCGGCCTGCCGAATACAGGGGATGGGGCGTTCCCGATGTGCTTCTTTCAGGGGATCACGGCAAGATTGAAAAGTGGAGAGCCGAAGAAGCCGTAAGGGCTCATAACAAATTTTCCGGTCAGGCTAAAACGGACGACGAAAAACAGGGTTTACAATAGAAATCAATGCATTTAAATAGAGCAGAAACGCAATCACCCAGATTGCGTACGTTTTTATGTCTACTTTCAGATTAAACATATTGTCTTTTCTATTGCTGAGAAATGCCATTAGCGAATAGTATAACGAGAAAACTCCGCTGATGGTCAGGAAACCAAAAAATGTAGAAAACACCCCATGAGCGGTTAGGCCGGAGTGAAACAAGTCAAAGAAAAAACCAATAAAATTGGGCTCATGAAAAAAAGCAAAATAATAGCCAGTAAATAAAAACAATACAGCCCACGTATAAAGAGGCGCAGCTTCCGGATACCAGTTTAACTTTTTTAAAATAATCACGGGAGTCAGGGAAAGGAAAGTCAGGATAATAAAGTATGGCGTATTTACAAAAATAATATCGCGATAAAATGATGAGCTGAATATCAGGATGAAAATAACAATAATGTTCAAAACAAGCATCAAGGTAATAATAAACGGTAAATGATTTTTAATGACTTTAAATGGATTCACAAAGGTACATTGAATTTTGAAGCGGTCTTGTCAAGATTTTAGGCTGCCATTTATTTATTGTCAGGCTCTTGAGCTTGGGCATGAACTGGCGTTCAGTCAGAATGATTTATACTGACGCAGTTTTTGGGCCGCGTCGCGCCCCAAAAACGCGCATTTTCATACATTTTGATCTGATTATTGAGGCTCATGCCCAAACTCTTTTTTGGGAAGCTAACCGGGCTTAAGGGGATGAATGCGTTTTTATGTATTCCAGTATTTCAACCGGGCTGCCGGCGGGATTTACCCCTCTGTAGGTTTCTTCAAGTTTCCCTTCGGGATTTATGAGTACTGTGTCTCGTGAGCAAAAGCCGCCAATTGTGCGTACCGAAAAATCTTTGATGGCGACCTTTTTTTCATCGGTCAACAGATTTACATTTAAACTGTATTTCTGTTTGAACTTTTGATGGCTTTCTGGCGAATTTGTATTAATACCAAAAATTTCAGTTTCCAGATGTTTAAATTCGTCTATTAACGATGAATAGGTTTGAGCTTCTTTTGTGCATCCAGGGGTATCGTCTTTTGGATAAAAGTATAAAACCAGCCATTTTCCCCGAAAATTGTCTGTTTCAATGGAAGTCCCGTCATCTTTTAACAGGATATAGTTTTTTATTGCGTCTCCCCTGTCATAAATCATTGGAGCAGGTTTATTTTTAAACCAGAAGGCTATTCCCATTATAACTCCTCCCAGAATAATCAATAAAAAATATTTCATTGCTTTAATTTATTAAATTACAAACGAACTGTCCACTTTACAGGTCTCTTTGGCCATTTTGCGAGACTCATGAGCCTGGGCATGAACTGAAAATTCATGCCCAATCAAGAGGTAATTTTGCGTTTTTGGCACGCTCCGTGCGCAAAAACGCCTATTTTTACCCATGATTAGGTTGATTATTGAGTTCCAGCCCGGCTCTCATCAGGGCGATAATGAATTGACGTGCCAGGGTGATGTAAGGGTTGATCTGAAGAATGATGAAAAGTTTCCCTCTTGAAAAAGTTTATCAGATTGGTGATCGTGTCAATAAAGCCGTCAGTAAACCAAAAAAAATAAAAAATATTCCCGTGATTTCCATTGGAAATTTAACGACGGGAGGCACAGGCAAAACTCCTGCGGCAATATACTTTGTAAAAATGCTGCAGGAAATGCACATGAAACCGGCAATTTTAACACGCGGATACGGCGGCACCATATACCGGGAAGGCGGGATATTATCCGATGGAAAATTGATGCTGCTTAGCGAAAGAGAGAGCGGCGACGAACCATATTTATTGGCGGTTAATTTACCGGGAGTTCCCATTGCTGTTGGAAAAAATCGATATGAAAATGGGTTGAAACTCGCGCGTCTTTTTGATATTGACGTATTTGTTCTTGATGATGGATTTCAGCACTATGGTCTGAAGCGGGAGGTGGATATAGTTCTAATTGACGCCACAAAACCTTTTGGCAATGGTCATGTTCTTCCGCATGGTACACTACGTGAGTCGCCAGAGGCTCTTAAAAGATCGCATATAATCATTATCACAAAAGCATCGTTAATTTCAGGGGAAAAAAAAATAGAATTAATTGAGGAAATCAAAAAATCTGCCGGACATGATAAAATTTTTGAAAGCAACCATAATCCTTCACTGTTTGTAAAACTTCCTGTAACTTATGACTTTGACTCATCCATGAACTGGAAAACCGAGAAATTACAAATGATTAAAAATAAAAAGGTATGGGCGCTTTCCGGAATAGGCAACCATCAGGCCTTTGAGAAAACTCTTTTGTCTTTGGGCGCAGCTGCGGTAGAAAGTATCAGCTTTCGCGATCATTACCGTTATACACTCAAAGACGTTCTGGGTATTATAAAGAGGATAGGGAAAGATGATTATCTGATAACGACCGAAAAGGACTGGATCAGGCTTCAATATTTCAGGGAACATTTCCATGCTCTGAACAGGTTTTACTTCCTTGCCATAAACTTCGGAATTCTTAAAGATGAGGGTACTCTGATTAACGAAATGAAAGAAATTCTCAATGTTTAGTCAGTTTGATTGGTTGAAATACCAGGGGAAGAGTATAGTTAAATAAATGTATTTTTTCTATTTTTGATCGGGATTCTTCCTCGCTAAAGAAAATCATTTTTTCAATTCGTCCTGCTGAATCATAGTAGTATTCAATTTTGCGGGCTCCAGCCGGTTCCTTTTTTGTGCGTTTTATAACCCGCGCATTTTTTATGTCGGTAACAACGGAACCTGCGATGGAATTGTCGTCAAAATATAAATGCTGAATAATCGATTGCCCGCTATATTCATAAATAAATCTTTCTGTAAGAGCATTGTCAATGTATCGGCTGCCCGATGCGACACGATTGTTGTTATATTGAAATTTCCAAAGCAAAAGGGATTTATTGTTGCCGTCAAATACTTCAAATTGTGTTACCTGATTTGCATTATTTCGAACATAAATTACTTTTTCGACAAGGTGGTTGTTTTTGTCGTACAACTCTTCCTGCTTTAATCCCTTTTCATCGTAAATAAAAAGGTTTTTCCCATCGTTTGCCGCATCCTTGAAAAAGTCAATTTCAATGATTTGTTTTTTTTCATTGTATTTATACGAGGCTCTGGCGATTTCTTTTCCACTATTATCTTTAACCAGTTCTTCCGATGGCCCATCTAATTTTACTGTAGTATTTTTAAAGGCATCCAGATGATCAAATTTTTCCGGGCCTGCGTAGGCTGCAGAATAAAGAACAAACAAAAATGTGATCCAGACATTACGATATTTTCCCATATTTAAATATTCGTCAAAATTCTGGATCAATTAAGTCTTTTATTTAAACATCGGCATCGAGTTTGCGCATGAACCTCAATAATCAGATCAAAATGAATTTCGAGCTACTGCCCATGCTCCCAAGCCATTTGTTGAGCGGCCATTTATCAATAAACAATTGACAACCTGTCACTTTAAGCAGTTTAGACACGACACATTTCGGGATGTAGCGCAGGGGTAGCGCATCAGTTTTGGGTACTGAGGGTCGCTGGTTCAAATCCAGTCATCCCGAAATCTTTTTGGGCGCCAGTAGCTCAGTTGGATAGAGCAACGGCCTTCTAAGCCGTCGGTCAGAGGTTCGACTCCTCTCTGGCGCAAACTAAAAACATGGTGGCCGTAGCTCAGTTGGTAGAGCTCAGGATTGTGATTCCTGCGGTCGCGGGTTCAAGCCCCGTCGGTCACCCAATTGATATTTGACGCAATGAATGGAATTTAATCTTTATCCCATCTGACAAGCGCCCGTAGCTCAGATGGATAGAGCGTCGGACTTCGAATCCGTGCGTCGGGGGTTCAATTCCCTCCGGGCGCATAGAAAAGAACATTTGATAGAGTGCAATATTTCGGATTTGCCGCCATCCAGCAAACGACACGATGGTCGGCATTACAAAATTTGAACTCGTTAAAATTGAGGCGAGCGTGGTGAAATTGGTAGACACGCCAGACTTAGGATCTGGTGTCGCAAGGCGTGGGGGTTCAAGTCCCTCCGCTCGCATTTGCTTTAAAATTTGCGGGAATAGCTCAGTGGTAGAGCACCTCCTTGCCAAGGAGGGGGTCGCGGGTTCAAATCCCGTTTCCCGCTCATTTCATATTAAATATAGAAACGAAAATTGAAACAAATAAGGATTAAGCGATACTTATTTATCATATTTATTATGATTGGGTTAAAAAATTGCCGTTGTCCAGAAATAAAACAGGGCGTGAACAAAAAGATCTTTCAACTTGCTTTTAAAGAAAACATTGAATCCTTTGATCCTGTCAACTGCGTGGATGAAACATCGGGGATCGTTTTAAATTTGCTGCACCGCAATCTTTATACGACAAGTGTTGACGGCCGCCTGATCAATGATCTGGCCGAGACGCAATATTCCAATTACAATTCTGTTTTTTTAACGATCAGGCAGGGCGTATATTTTAATCAAGCAGAAAAACTGGAGTTGACTGCTGAAGATGTGGTCTTTTGTTTAAATCGCCTGAAAGAGTCCGGGCGCCAGCCATGGGTTCTCGATAAAATAATCTCCATTGAGGTTGTTGGCAGGTACGCAGTAAAATTTACATTGAATGGTTTGGCTGACAGCATATGGAACAGGCAAAAATACCTCTTCAATCTCCCCCAGACAGCTATATACTCCAAAGATAATTTTTTGAAAAAAAATATTTTTACCGGGGCTTCTGCATTCAGTATTACTGACTACAAACCCGAAAAGCTGCAGATTACCAGCACCTCTGGAAGCGTATTAAATTACAGCATTATTCCGTCTGAGGCATCACAGTGGTTTTATTACCAGCGCAGCAAGCTGGATGTTTATCAGGCCGACGGCGTATTTCAATATCTTTCCAATGAGAAAAATACATATCAAAAAAAAAATAGAATCGAACCAATCGTTATATACGGAGCCATTGTTGCCGACCAGAATTCGATGTTAAACAACCGCGAATTGCGCCGAGCTTTAAATTTCAAAATGGACAGAAAAAATCTTGCTGAAAAAGTATTGCTGGATTCCTGTCAAAGTGCGGATTACCCTGTTCCGGATATACTTGGCGAGCCAATGCCGGAAATGTATTCATTTGATGAAAATGGCAAGTGCCCGGTTTCGAATGCGCAAATAAATGCCAATGAAGTTGTCCAAATTTACAGCCCGGCAGACCGGGATCGCCAGCTCATTGCGAGAGTCATTAAAAATGTTCTGGGCGAATGTGGAATTCAGTCCAGAATAAAAGTAGTTGACCTTCCGACCCTGATAAAAATCAACAATGAAAGGAAAAATGGTATATATATTTTAAAATGGATTGCAGATTATCCCCATGCGGAAAATTTTTTAATTCCGTTATTTCACAGCCGTAACGCCGGTTCGGGCGGCAATCGTTCGTACTATGAAAATGCGCAGTTAGATTATATTCTGGATCATCAAAACATTGATTCCGGAAATCTGGCGCAAATTCAAAATATCATACGGCAGGACGCGCCGTGGATATTTATCGGTTTTTCAAAAAAAGTATACTATGTAAACAAAGAAAAAAACATTCAACTTCCGGTCATGTATACTGGGTGGAATGAAGATGTTTTTGAAAGGGCGCCGGATCAGCCGCCCAGCGTAAATTAAAAATATTTTCAAAAGGTAAATGAAGAGGTAAAAAATGAGCAAAAAAGAACAGGAAGACGTAAAAGAGTATTCGTTTCAGGCGGAAATGGAACAGCTTATGCACTTGATTGTGCATTCACTTTATACGCACAAAGAAATTTTTCTGCGAGAGCTAATTTCCAACGCATCCGATGCCATGCAAAAATTGCGTTTTATTGAGCTTACTGAAAAAGACATTGAAGGCGTCGGGGAAGAATTAAAAATCAATATCAAACTGGATGAAAAAAAGAATCAAATTATTGTCGAGGACAACGGAATTGGCATGACAGAGGAAGAACTAAAACAAAATCTGGGTACAGTTGCAAAATCCGGAACGCTGAATTTTCTAAAGGAGCTAAAGGCCAAAGAAAATGAAAGCAAAACCGATTTAATTGGCCAGTTTGGCGTGGGCTTTTATTCCGTTTTCATGGTGGCGAATGAAGTTACCGTTAAATCAAAATCATACCAGAAAAATGAAAAGGCCATGCAATGGACTTCTACGGGAACAGGGAAATATTCCATCGCCCCATCGGATAAAAACAACAGGGGAACCGAGATCATTATACAGCTTAAAAAAGAGGAGAAAGAATATACTGGCGAATATACCATTAAAAATATCATTCAAAAGTATTCCAGTTTTGTCGAGTTCCCGATTCAGGTGGGTGAAGAGCATGTAAACAAGTCTTCCGCTTTATGGAGAAAAAAAACATCCGAAATTAAAACGGAGGATTTAAATGAATTTTATAAGTTTATCTCGCATGATTTTAATGAACCTTTGGGGCATATTCACCTGAATGCCGAAGGGGCGCTAACCTACAGCGCGCTGCTCTTTATTCCGGAAAAAACAACTATTGATGTTTTTCAAAAACCCGATGAATTTCACGTTCATTTATACCTGAAAAAAGTATTTATCCAGAATGATTGCAAGGAGTTGCTGCCATCCTATTTGCGTTTTTTAAAGGGCGTGGTTGATTCTGAGGATCTGCCGCTAAATGTTTCCAGAGAAGTAACCCAGCACAGCGCAGTTTTGGCTAAAATTAAAAAAGCGTTAACTTCGCGCGTGATTAAACTTTTAGAGGGCTGGGCAGAAAAAGAGCCTGAAAAATTTTTAAAGTTTTATAAGGGATTTGGAAATATTTTCAAGGAAGGCGTTGAATCAGATTATGAAAATAAAGACAAGTTGGTAAATCTTCTGAGGTTTAAATCCAGTTCTCTGAAAGATGATGCATGGACAAGCTTTGCCGATTACCTGGGCAGAATGAAAGCAGAACAAAAGAAAATATACTATCTGGGCGGTAGAAATCTTGAGTCTCTGCGCTCCAGCCCGGCTCTTGAATATTTTAGCGTTAGGGGTATTGAGGTGCTTTTAATAACCGATTTAATTGATGAATATTTAATGCCTGTAATTGCCAAATACAATGAGATGGAAATTATTCATGTTGAAAAGGCCGAAGTAGAAAGCAGCGAAAACAAGGCCGAAGATACTCTGGATGAAAATGACAAGAAAAATTTTATCAGCAGAATAAAAAATATTCTGGCAGATAAAACAGAAGATATCCGGGAAAGCAATCGTTTGGTAAACAGCCCGTGCATTCTTGTCAGTTCTGCCGGTCCCATGAACCCGCAAATGGAGCAAATGATGAAAATGATGAATCCGGATTACAAGGCTCCCAAAAAAATCATGGAACTGAACTTTAACCATCCGCTGATAAGGAAACTTGTGGAATCCCACAAAAAAGATGCCGTTTCGCCAGAACTGGAGAAATCAGTAAAGACCATGTTTGATGCACTAACGCTTCTGGAGGACAAACTGGAAAATCCAAATCAACTGGTTGAAAATTTGTTTGAATACATGAACCAGTCATTGGCGTAAAATATCTGAACAGGGAATTAAAATTCATCTTGTTCGGAGACAGCTGAATGTACTTTTGAAAGCCCGGGGACAGGGCTTGGGCAGGTAACGCTGCGTTATCTGTCCAGGATTTGCATATGGGAAAAGAAAAAAAGAAATAGGCTGGAAACCCTGCGAGCGATTTAAGAAACATCTCCATGAAGAAAAGTAAATATGGATGGCTTGTCCTCCTGGCTTTTGCTCTTGTCGCAGGAGCCAATCAAATGTTGTGGTTAAATTTTGCCCCGATACTGACAGTCGTACAGGAAAAATATGGCGTATCCGAAATCATGGCGAATTCTCTTTTGCTGGTTTTCCCGATAGCGTATGTGATTCTGGGGGTACCAGCGGGTTTGCTGATCGATAAAAAAGGATATCGTTTGGTGATATCGCTGGCTGCGATATTTATGAGCATTTCTGCCGGTTTGAGAATCTTTGATTCGAGTTTCTGGATGGTCTTTGCCGGGCAGGTTGGTATTGCTGTTTCGCAGCCATTTATTGTAAATGGAATATCAAAACTTGTGGCCGACTGGTACGAAAAACAGCACAGGGCGCTTGCCAATGGTCTTGGCACCGTTGGGCTGATTATCGGAATGGCATTTTCCATGGCAATAACCCCGGCCTTGATTCAAGGCACGGAAATTCACAATGCTATGATTATATTTGCCATTATTACGGCGGCCACTTCTTTATTCTTTATTTTGGTTGCACGGGAAACAGGAGCATCCATGGGAATGGCTACCGCCGGTTCATGGTCGGAAATTGGAACATTGTTGAAACAGCGAAATCTTGTGCTTATTTTCATTGTATCCTTTTTAGCCCTTGGGTTTTTTAACAGTTTTACCAACTGGATTGATTTGATTTTAGCCCAACAGGGTTTTAATACCGATCAGGTGGGTCTCATTGGAGGTCTTATGATTCTGAGCGGAATATTTGGTTCAGCGATTATTCCCTCCCTGTCGGATGTTGCCCAACGGCGAAAACCATTTTTAATTGGATGCGGAATTATGGCAACGATTCTTGTCTACCCATTGGCGCGCGGCAACAACGAAACCATTGCGATAATTCTGGCCTGTCTGTTTGGCGCTCTTGTACTGCCGGCATTTGCCTTGTTGTTGACCATGTCGGAAGAAGACGCCGGTCCCGAAAAAGCCGGGGCTGCCACCGGTTTTTTAATGCTTGCCGGAAATGCCGGTACAGTTATTATTACTGTTTTGATGGATAAGGTAAGAGTGGAAAAGGACTGGCTGAATTCCATTTATGTTCTGCTTGTTGTCATTGTTCTGGCAACCATTTTTGCTTTTACCGTCAGGGAAACATTTAGGAAAAACCATTCCTGAAAAAAAAATTAGCCACCGCGTTATTTTTCATTATTATGTCATTAAAATGACATAATAATGAAAAGGCGGGGGAGTATGAGTTATTTGCAATTTACTGATTTTCGAAATCATTCAAAATAATTTCTGGATAAAGTGGAAGAAGGCAGCTCTTGTGTGATTATCCGGAAAGGCAAGCCTGTTGCCAGAATTATTCCTTTTTATGAAAAAACAACCGGTTGGAAAAGGGAAAATAAAAAAGTTTTCCTAAAATTAAAAAAAACATCGCTGGAATATTTTTTCTGAAAGAAATGAAAAATAATATCGTTTTCGGGTATAATATTTTAAAAGCGAGGATTAATGAATTTATTTTTGGACACATCTGCATTAATTAAAAAGTATATTTCCGAAAACGGGTCAGAAAGGGTAGACGATTTTTTGGGGAAAGCTGATAGAGTTTTGTTATCTGTAATTACAGAAATGGAGATACATTCGGTTTTTAAAAGGCTGCTTGTCGAAATATATTTCATTTGGTATATTTATAGAAATCACAATTTACAGGAGAATTTATGACAAAAAACAATAAACCAGGAATGGGAATGCAAATCAGCTTATGGATTGGTCAGATCATGCTGGCTGCAATGTTTGGTATGGCCGGGGTAATGAAAACATTTACGCCAGTTGTAGATTTAGCAAAAAAGCTTCCCTGGGCAGATCAGGTTCCTGAAGCATTGGTTCGCTTTATCGGCATATCGGAACTGGCCGGGGCTATTGGATTAATCTTGCCCGCCTTTTTACGTTTTTTTCCAGGATTTTTAACTCCTTTGGCGAGTCTTGGATTGGCCGTAATCATGGCGCTGGCTGCAGGATTTCATGGAACCAGAGGAGAAATGTCGGCTCTTCCGATTAATGCTGCGCTGGGAGCTGTTGCGTTATTTGTAACCTGGGGCAGATTTTTCAAGGCTCCATTATCTAAATAGATAAAATAGCTCAAAATTGGTAGATATCGGCAAAACAGGCATCATGTATTAAAGATGAAATGGATTCGGTCGAGGTAAAAAAAAGGATTTTATGAATAGTAACGAAAAATTACAGGTTTCCAAAATGCCCACCTTGTATATTCCTCATGGAGGCGGGCCGTGTTTTTTTATGGAATGGACCATGGGATCGCCAAACACCTGGGAGAAAATGGCTACCTGGTTTCGCGGGTTATCCGAAACATTGCCTCAAAAACCCGGCGCAATTGTGGTGATTTCTGGCCATTGGGAAGAGCCGAGTTTTAGCGTATACAAACATGAAAAAATACCCATGTTGTATGATTACTATGGATTTCCGGAATCCACATATCGGTTGCAATATCCCGCGTCAGGTTCAGCAAAAATAGCCAGTAATGTGGAAGTTTTGCTTGAAAATTCCGGATTTAAGGTAAACTCGGAATATGAACGCGGTTTTGACCATGGTGTTTTTGTTCCTTTAATGCTCATGTTCCCGGATGCCGATGTACCTGTGATTCCTTTATCCTTAAAGGTTGGCCTGAATCCAGAAGAGCATATTGTAGCCGGGCAGGCTCTGGAATCATTGCGTAGTCAGGGAGTCCTCATCCTTGGAAGCGGAAACAGCTATCATAACTTGCGCGGTATGATGTCTGGGCAAGACAAAATTGCCGCTTCCGATATCTTTGATGATTGGCTTACGGCGGTGGTTGAAGACTCTAATGTGGAACAACGTAATCAGAAGTTAATACAGTGGTCTCTGGCGCCTGCGGCTCGATCTGCGCATCCCCGCGAGGAACACTTGATTCCTTTGATGGTTATGGCTGGCGCCGGCGGTGCGAATGTTGGCAAAAGAATCTTTACCGACCGAGTCATGGGATCTACGGTTTCTGCCTATCAATTTGGCTGATTATCTGCCGATAATTTGCAGTTAATTTGCCTAAGGAGAATTTTTGTGGTTTAATGTCAGGGGTAGCCGCGCAACCGCGTGCGCGCGAAGGGGCAGGCTTGCCCCTAAACCCCTATATGACCCTTTCGTTTCCGCCGTCCACGGGAACATTGGAACCGGTGGTTTTGGCAAAAGCCGGTCCGCACATTTCCAGGGCTAACCTGGCCACATCATGGCTGGTGACTTCGGTAACCAGAACATTGTTTTTTTTATATTCTTCGACGCCAAGTCCATAGCTTTTCGCGCGCGATTGTAAAACTTCTTCTGTCCAGATTCCGGTGTCAAAAACCGCATTGGGGTGAATGCTGTTGATGCGTATGCCGTCTTTTCCCCATTCCAGAGCAACGACTCTGGCAAGTTGATTCAGGGCGGCTTTGGAGGCGCTGTAGGCCGAGGCGCCTGGTCCAGGGGCGGCGACGTTCTTGGAACCGATAATGACAACCCGGCCATAGCGCGGCGCGTTTTTTAAAAGCGGATGCGCTAATTTTAGCAAGGCAACATTGGCATTGAGATTGATCTGCATGACCTTGTTCCAGGTGGCAAGATCCATTTCGGCTACCTGCATGGACTTGGGAAAAATTCCTGCATTTAAAATCGCCATGTCGATTCCGCCAAAAGTTTTCACGGCCAGATCCAGGGCTTCGGACAAACGCGCTTCATCGGTGATGTCGCATTGCACCGGGAGGAATTCTTTTTTTCCGGAAACCTTTTGAATGTCGGAGTGCAGATCCAGGCCAACCACGCAGGCGCCGTTTTTTAAAAAAAGTTCCGCGCAGGCCTTGCCGATTCCCGATGCCGCTCCGGTAATCAAAACCACCTCGCCTTGCAGAGCCGGCGAAGATCCGGATTTTTTCAGCTTGGCTTGTTCCAGATCCCAGTACTCCATTTCAAAAAGATCAAACTCATCCAGAGCCCGGTAGCCCCCCAATGCTTGGGCCCGGTAAATAATATCAATCGTGTGTTCATAAATTTCCGAAACAATTTTCGCATCCTTGATTGATTTTCCGGCGCTGATTAGTCCCAGACTTTCTTCGATGATGACGCGCGGAGCCGCATCGAGCATAGATTTTCTTTGACGGGCTTTGGGTTCATTATGTTCAAAATATTTTTTATACGCATTGGTATAGGCCTCAATATCATGACCCAGACAGGGTAGACGCTTGGTGCGGATAATATGATCCGGAGTAGCTGGTCCCTGTTGGGAAATGTTGGCAATATTTTTTTTATCCTGGGCAAAGTGCAGGGTTTTGTCATTGGTTTCGGCAGTTAAAATAAACGGGGAGCCAGCCGCCAGCGATACATTTTTTCGCAGCAAGGAAATATCGACCCGGTTAAATACAGGATTTGCCGAAGAGCTTTTTACAGAGGAATAAGAAATTTGAAAGGCAGATTTTTTTTCGAGAAATTTTTCGGACAGGTCAATAAGCTCAATCATGTTTTCGTACGATTGCTTTGCGCTCTGGCCAAAAGAAAACATTCCGTGTTTTAGCAAAACCATTCCGGTG
>JAOUFE010000183.1 GCA_029858425.1 Spirochaetia bacterium
TGAAGAAAATTGATGATCATTATTATCGTTGTATCCTATGAATTACTATGTTTTTACCGATGGGGCTTCGAAAGGAAATCCCGGACAGGCATCCGTTGGCGCCGTTTGTTTTCTCAATGAAGTCCCCGACCTGAATGAATTCAAACGGGGATATAATCCTGTGTTTTCTATCAGCGAATCCATCGGATACAAAACAAACAATGAAGCCGAATACCATTCCCTGTTGTTTGCCCTGGAAAAACTTTTTGAAAAACAAATCAAGGAAGCCCAGATATTTATGGACTCCGAACTGGTGGTAAAACAATTGAACGGTCAGTACAAGGTAAAAAATGAAAACCTGAAAACACTTTGGTTAAGGGTAAACGAACTGGCGCGCAAGGGGAAATTTGTCTTCAGGCATGTACCGCGGGAAAAAAACTCCATTGCAGACTACCTCGCCAATCTGGCATTTAAATCATGAATTCTGAAAATTTTGAATCTTCCATAAATTCCAGACCTGAAAAAAATTCCGACACCTTTGAAAATGCGGATTTTCCCCCCTGGTATAAAAAAATTATATCGCCCGATCGCGACATCGAATCTCTTGAAGAAAAGGATCTTGATCTCATCATAGATTCGGCATTTGAAATCGTATCGAGAGAATATCCGGATTATCAGCAGCGGCCCGACCAGATAATGATGTCTCGAAATATCCTGAAAAATCTAATGAACCAGTCCGTATACATAGTGGAAGCCGGCACGGGAATTGGAAAATCCTTTGCCTATTTAATCGCGGTCATTGCCTATTCCTATCTTTCGGGAGAACGGGTCGTTGTTTCTACCGAAACAAAAAATCTCCAGAGACAAATCCTTAAAAAAGACCTGCCTTCGCTTGAGAACTTTCTTGCTCCAAAATTGTCATACGAAATGGCGTTGGGAAGCAGTAATTATTTTTGCCGACTCAGGCATGACGAAGTATTCCATGAAGGAAAATTCAGGGATTTGATATCCGAATCTGATCTGGAACGTTACCGGAAATGGACTGAAGAAATTATTGGCGGAAAAAATCACGGGCACATGTTTGACATGGAAAAACCGTTTCCTGATGATTTCTGGAGACTTGTAGGTCGCGACCCCGACGGTTGTCCGGGAAACAAGTGTCTGTATTTCAGTTCGTGTAATTACTACCGGGCAAAGTCCGACTGGAACAGCAGCCGTATTATTATTGCAAATCACCATTTGTTTTTATACAACCTTTTTAATGATAAAAGAACCCTGCCCTTGTATTCGGGAGTTGTATTTGACGAAGCGCACGGCCTGATTTCAGGCGGGCAATCCATTTTAACGCATAAATTTTCAACCGATACGATACGCGATTTAAACAAACGATTTGAAAGCAAATTGAGAAAATCATTGCCCCAGGAAGCCTATGAAGAATGGGCCGCAAACTGGTCAAATCTGGAAATGGTGTGGCATGTGTTTTTTTCAAGCTGGGAAGTACAGCTTGCAATGAACTTTGAGGAAAACAACCGGAAAATTATTTCAGAAAAACAAAATATCGATGTCAGGGAATGTCTTCTTTCTCTTGAAAAAATCTGTACCGATATATCGGATTATGTTAAAGAAGAGGAAGATTCCGGCATTCTCAATGTATTAAACGCAATACTTAAAGCCCTGAAAAAAGCAATGCTTTTTTGCCAATATTACCAAACCATGAATACCGAAAAACTGGTATACTGGGGCGAAAAAATCGATTCCCGTTTTTATCTTTTTGTGTGCAATCTCAATCTCGGCGACGAATTATCGCCATTGCTGACCGAGGGGCAGGTCTGGACAAGCGCCACCCTGGGTTACTGGCCTTTTGACAAGCGACCGGCAAACAAGGACGCTTTATTAAAAGGCGGATACTTCAGGGATTTTATAAACGAGGCATTGGGCGAAACCATGCAGGCCGAGGCCAAAGTGGATTACTACGGATCTTCATTTGATTATGCGCGTCAGGCTGTTTTATATATTCCGGATCATCTTGCCGCTCCGGCCTGGGGATCTTCAGGGGGCGCGCAAGAACTCTACGAAAGAAATCTTATGGATGAAGTCGTCGAATTGATACGCCTCTCGAATGGAGGGGCGCTTGTACTGTTTACTTCAAATTACCAGCTAAACCAGGCAGGCAAGATCATTCGAGAAAAACTGGATCTTGAAGTTTTTTCACAGCTGGAGCTGGGCGCAGATATCGCCTTGAAAAAATTTCGGGCAACGCCAGACTCGGTTCTGCTCGGTACAAATTCCTACTGGCAGGGAATTGATGTAACCGGCAGACAACTCAGGGCGCTGATAATTACCAAGATGATGTTTACTCCCCCCGGCGACCCGATATTACAGGCCCGGTCAAAAATTCTGGAAAAAAAGAACCAAAATCCATTTATGAAAATTTCTCTTCCAAAGTCGTGCATGATGCTCAGACAGGCCTTTGGTCGTCTCATTCGAAGTGAAAACGATACCGGGTTTGTCGCAATTCTCGACAGCAGAATACATCAAAAGGCCTACGGTAAAATTGTTCTGGTAAATCTACCCAGCTTGCCCATGGTTAAAAAAATCAACGAATTAAGAGAAATTATTTTAAAAAACAATCTCATTTAACATTTTCCGAATGTCAGAGATCTCTCCGGGTTGCATACATTATCCATTAAATTTACTTGACGCCATGTAAAATGATACTTTTCTGGTTGAGCCTTTTTTTGCTGTGAACAGCAAATTTTGGTTTTAAAGAGACGGTAGCTCAGTCGGTAGAGCAAGTGCCTTTTAAGCACTGGGTCGCGGGTTCGATTCCCGCCCGTCTCAAATCCGGGTAACCGGATGGTAAATTTTCTCGCACAAAAGACTGGAAACCTGTAATGATTTGACAGGTCATATAGTGCAAGAAAATGGGCCAAGTCCATGTCCCCTTCGTCTAGTGGTTAGGACTCGGGATTTTCATTCCCGCAACAGGGGTTCAATTCCCCTAGGGGACGCAAATAAACTTATAAAAAAAAGCTGCCTTTGGCAGCTTTTTTTTATTGGCTCAAGCCGCAACAGGTAAAATACCAGCGGCGCACTGGTACATCCAAAATTACGCAAAAAAGTAGCACAAACAATTGCCGTCAAGCTGCCGCCGCTTCCTGACTTTGAGGTCACAAATTGCGGTATTTTTATCGAATTCATGCTACATGAAATTCTTTCTACGCTGCAAAAGAGGCAGGGTAAACTTTTAAGCGAAGATATTTATGACACTGTAAATGACACTGTAAATGACACTGTAAGTTTAATCAAAGCCAATCCAAAAATAACCATCGACGAGCTTGCGGTAAAATTACAGAAATCTCGTAGAACCATAACCCGCGTCATTAAAAAGCTGCAAGAGGAGGGAATAATTTCGCGCATAGGCTCTGACAAGGCGGGCCATTGGCAGGTGGAGGGTGAGTAGAAATAAAATAGAGGGGAGATTGTGGAATCTTCAAATTCCCGGTAGGCG
>JAOUFE010000066.1 GCA_029858425.1 Spirochaetia bacterium
TGTCTGTACTCGATCTGGTTTTCAGTATCGCCGGTAATTCCGTATATATGCGCAATTTGCCTTAGTACCTCGATCTTGTCCATGTTTTGCATTAAATCTTTTAAAATATAGAGCGCGAAATCATAGTGACCATGGTCAGAATACCAGTTTGCCAGACTTGTCCCAAACTCAAATATTTCTTCTTTGTTGAAATCGCTGCGGGTTATACTGGTTTTGAAAACATTACTCGTGAATTCATTGAAGTAAACTCCCGGGGATTCGCTCTCGTACAGGAAAACATTTTGAATGGAATAAAGATTCAGAAACTCAAAAATATATTTCTGGCCGGTTTTTGTTTTATATGGTTTTAAATCTTTTAAATCATAAATTTGCTGGACATCTGGATGCAATTTGTGAAGTCGCAGAATTTCAAAAAGAAAATCCGGCGCCCAGGTTCTGACATAAATAAGGGAAGAGGTATGCTTTGCCGAGAATTCTTTGATTACCTCTTCTGGAAATAAATTCGAAGCCAAAGGTACATTTTTTTCCCGTCCAAGATCCAATACAGAAAGCGGTACGGGAGCATGTTCTTTTTTTTGAGTTAAAGCCGAAAAAAAATCTCTCTTAAAGGACTCCGTATAGGAGAATGTTATTGCTCCCAGCCATGCAAACAGGGAAAGCCCAAACAATACAGATAATGTTTTCCGATAACTTTTTGCAATATAGACAGCAATTCTGGATTGTATTAAAACAATCAGGATAGCGCTGATAATTACGACCCATTCTGGAGATATAAAATAAAAGCATATAACCAGTACCAGGGCGGTACCGGATAACATTTGCTCGCGTTTTAAATCGCCCTCGGCTGTTTTCTTGAAATATAATCCTTCCCATATAGTCAGGAAACAAAACCCGGAGGCAGCCCAGTATGCGATAGGCAGGTTTCTGTATAAAATGGCTCCGGCAATGAAGAAAATTGCAAAGATATACATACCATATTTGATGTGGTGTTTTTTCTTGTCAACGAACTGCAAAAAAGAAGATAATGCCGGACCAAGGGCAATCAGGAAGGCGGATAAATAGAATTGTTCTCTATAGATATCAAAAATTCCGTAAAATGCCAGACCCAAAAATATATATCGCAACAAATCAACACTCTGTCTCAACGGTAGCATTCTTAGCTGACTTTTGGAATGGGAAGTACGCATTTCCGTAAAAAAATTATAGGGCATCAGGTACACAACTGCCGGAAGAAAAATATCGATGTAGATGTTGCCTATATACGGGTAGGTAACCAATCCTGGAAGGATTCCGGCAAGTATGGAAATTCTATGGCGCATTATTGCAGGAAACATGGAAGTGAAAAGAAAAAAGTAAATAAAGAATTGAAACGTAAAATATAAAGGGAAAAAATAAAGATATTTTTGCTCGCCCATTTTTACAATTAAAATGTAAAATATTGCCGCGTTAGCCAGAAAAATGACGTGATAAACGAGTCGGGGTATGAAATTTCGATAAGGACGAAAATTAAAAAACAGGGTGTACGATAACCAGGCAACAAATATTAAAATATAGGCAAACAAGCTTATATTTGTCGTCTGCGACCAGAATGGATAAATGTTATCCAGAATGTATTTAAACAAATGGATAAAGGAATATCCCCATACAAATGCGCTGATTCGGGCAATCCATATTTTGGCTTTCAGGGTTGCCATTTTTTACCTTTCTGTTGCTAAGTTAAAGTTTGTGATTCCTGCCTGATTAATTTTATCCATAACTGAAATAATCGTCTGATAATTGGCGCTTTTGTCTCCCCTTATAACAACCGGATTTTCCTCTGCATTTTTTACTTTTCCCTTTAATATTGACCCCAGATTTTCCAGTTCCACCGGGTTCCCGTCCAAAAAAATATGATTGGATTCATCCACATGCACGACTATACTGGTAGTGGACTCAGGTTTGGCCGAGATGGATTTGGGCAAAGATATTTTTATGCTTGGATTCTTTCCCATGGTTGAGTTTAGTAAGAAATATGTCAGAAGCAGAAAAACCACGTCGGCAACCGCAACCATTTCAACCCCGGTTTTTATTTTTAAGCGCGATTTCATTTTTTTCTGTTTAATTCCTGCAATACCATGTCGGCAAGCAGACTTGTTTCGTTAATATACGTGGTAACCCGGCCAAGAAAATAATTATAGAAAATCAGCGCTGGAATAGCGACAATTAGCCCCATTGCGGTGCTTATCAGAGCTTCATCAAGACCTCCTACCATTTGAGTGCTTCTCGATGCAGTTAAAGCGTAAGCCCGAAATGCACGAATCATGCCGGTAACGGTACCGAGTAACCCAAGAAGAGGCGCGACCGTGCTGATGGAGCCAAGAGTTGGCAGATATTTTTCCAAAAATGAAATCTGCTTCATCCCCACTTCTTCGGATACATGCTTCAGGTCAATATGCCCGTCTTTTGATTCCAGAATTCCCAAGGCAACTTTATAGGCCGGGTGACTTTGAAGCCGACAAAACGACTCAGCATCTTCAAATTTCTTTTTTCGAATAAATTCCAGCAGTTTTTTTTCGTCTTCAATATCCAGTATGTTGATTTTATGCATTAACAACCAACTGCGCTCCAGGATAATGGTCAGGGTGATTATCGATGTTATTACAATCAATGTTGGAAGAAGCCAGCTTGGAATGCTTGCAATTAAAGTACTCATATACCTTACTTAAAAGGCAGAATGAATCTACAAGAGATTTTTTAAGGATTGGGAATTCCGTTGAAAACAGGTAAAGGTTTTCCGTTTTTATCAATTGCCACGTAGGTAATTTCACATTGAATAATGAGCCGGGTACTTCCCGTTGCAGGGTCTGTTGCCATGGCTTTGCCGTAAACGCTTACCGAGCTTCGGCGAATTTGCTTGATGCAAGCCAGAATTTCAATGATTTCTCCAAGGTATGCCGGATTTTTAAAGTGCACATTGTTCATGGCGACGGTTACCATATTTTTATGCTTTAAAACACCTGACAAGAACACATAGAGATCCTTGTCAAGCCAGGCAATAAGTTCACCGCCAAAAATGCTGTAATTCGGGTTCAGCTCATTGGGCATTATCAAATGCCTCGTAACCAGCGAGAAGTTTTCCAGAGGTTGCTGCTCCGAGGATTTTATTTTCACTGGATTTCGCCTTGCCGGGCAGGCGCTTTTATGAAAATTTCAACTCGCCGGTTTTTTTTGCGGGAAGCTTCATCTGTTTCCTTGACGGCTGGCCTGGAATAATTGTGGCCATAGGTTCGCATGGTTTCAGCCGGAATACCAAGATCTGTCATTAATTGTTTAATATAATTTGATCGGCTCATGGAAAGTTTAATGTTTTTTTCAAGTGATCCAATTTTGTCCGTGTGGCCATGCAGTTCAACAATCAGTCCAGGCTTTTTAATGGCGCTCAAAATTTTAACAATTTTTTCCTTTTCTTTTTGTGTAATCCTGTCTGCAATATCTGTATCAAAATAAATAGTTTCGATCAGGACAAGGCGTCCATTTTCAGTCCCGTCTTCAGTTTTTTCTTCTGACGAGCCTTCTCTTTTCATTTCTATCGGGATGATAATATTATTGCCTTTTTTTGTTCCGTTCTCCATTAATGTTTTCATGGAAAGAGTTACTTCTTTAACTTCAAAACCGTCAGCTTCAGCAGTAATATTTATATCGTTTCTTTCAAGAAACGAATTCCAGGATGTAATTTTTGGGGGAACTTTAAGGACAATAGTGTTATTTTCTATTTTTTTCATATAGGCATCATCGGGTTGAAACCTGAAAACGGCTCTTGCCGCAACTGGTTTGCCAAATTCATCTGAAAACTGTATCAAAAGATTATATGAATCGATACTTGCCTGCGATTTTTTTAAAAAAAACCTGTTTCTAATCGCGGTTACATCATGCTTTTTCCTGAGATCCAGCGTGTATTTCAAAGGTTCATATCCCGGAGCCGAAATCAGCATTTCATATATTTTATTGTTGATAAAATCAATTTTGAAATTTCCATCAGGCAGTCCGCTTGAAATGTCAAAATGCCTCTCATCACCGTGAATGCTGATTGTTGCTTCAATTCCCTTTGTTGTATTTTGCTCATAAACATTGCCTGAAAAGGGTATCATTAAGGATGGGCGAGCAAAATCCGGAACCCTTGCGCGGAATATATCAAATCCTCCCGTCGAACCGGGACGATTGGAAGTAAAATACATATACTCCCCGGAATTTGTTACTGTTGGATATTCATCGTCCTGCTCGGTGTTATACGGAGTGCCAAGATTTCCGGGTTTCTTCCAGATTCCTCCGTTGAGGCGTTGCGTAATATAGATATCATATCCGCCAACTCCGCCCCTGCGATCCGAGGAAAAATAGAGCGTTATTCCGTCTGTGTGTATAGATGGCGATATTTCTGAATCAGGCGTATTTATGGTATCTCCAGGATTTAAAGGGGGTTTCCAGAGTTTGTTTGCATCATCGTATTGCGATACCCAGATGTCATCTTTTCCAAATCCCCCAGGTCTGTCTGAGGAAAAAAACAAGAATTTACCGTCGGGGCTGATGGAAGGCATTCTGTCATGAAAATCGGAATTTACCCCTGCGACAGGAATTGGAGTAGACCAGCTCTTGCCGACTTGTCTTGTGTAATAAATATTGGATTCAAGCGGACCGCCTCTGCCGTTATCTGCGTAAGAAGTAAAATACATTTCGTAGGTGCCATCATTCAAACGTCGCAACGAAGGAAGTCCGTCAAATCCGGGCGAGTTTACCGGAATCCCGAGGTTTATGGGTAATGAAAAAGAAGGAATTTTTTTTCCGGGGGTTGCATTGATGGAATACCATAAATCAAAACTTCCGGTTTCGCCGATCCCGCCGGGTCTGTCAGATTCAAAAAAGAGGAGGTGTTCATCTGGAGTAATAAATGGAGTATATTCGGTAAATGAGGTGTTGATATTCGCGCCCAGATTTAAAATTTCAGCCTCGTCAATTGGTGTGGCCGGTATTTGCCCGGATTCCTGCGAAAAACTGCTACGGTCAAACCCAGCCATATATAAAAGTAAGATGAACAGGATGGTTTTTCTTCGCATAAGGCAAATTGGAATTGGAATTGGAAATGTAAATTACAAATCATACGTCGCTGCATCCAGGTGTCTGGGCAAGCTGGGCATGAACTCAATATCAACCCCCAGGAATGCAAATATTTTGATTAATCATATGTTCGAAATAATAAAACAGAGGGACTGTCTGGTTTGATAATAATTTTTCCCGCATCTTTCTGGCTTACAAGGTCGCCATTTCGGTTATAGTATTTTATTATCCCGGTATACGATCCCTGGGGTAATAAAAGACTGCCTGCCTGGTAATTGGCTGGTATTGTATGCCAGCATCGTAAATCCGGTTTTTCCGAGCTGAACAGGGCAGAACCAACCCCGATCCCGGTGAGGGTTCCGATAATAAATCCTGCAACAGCGCCATACCTTCGTCCACCAATATTGCTGGCGGCAGATTCAGCAACAGCCTTTGAAACAAGTGTTGCAACGACTTTGGTTGCCAGTCTCGTAATCATCTTTTCGCGGATTTTCATGTAATGGTTTTCAAAGTTTGTTTTGATTGTTTTTTCTACATCATTTAACAACTGGGTGTCGACAGTTTTATAGATTCTACCGTCTTTAAAAATTTCCAGTCTGGCCGATGCTGTTTCATATTTTTGATAAACGTACCTGGGAACTGGATGCTCCGCTTCGCCAATAGTTGAAAGAACCAGCGCATTACTGACAGCCCCGGAAGCGCTTCCGCTGGCTATGATTGCTCCCGTCACAGCTGCATTGAACAGGGTATTTATTTCAGGGTCAGCCAGCAGTCTGCCGCGGGATTGTTTTCGGGGCGCTAATCCGGATTCATAAACGAAAACAAGTTCGGAAGAATTTTTGTATGGTTCCAGGGCGGGATCCAGTACAATACCTCTGTATTTTTTTCTCCATAGGGCAAAATCATCCATGTAATCCAGCTGCCGGGCCAAAATCATCAATTTTAAACCAACGGATTGAATTCCTGGCTGTATTTCATCAATTTTTTTTAAATCGATGTATGCGTACTCTAATTCGCCCGCCGCCGCATGTGCTATGGAAGAAAGATACAGAGCCATTAAATTAATATTGTAATGAATTCCCGATTTTTCCTGAATGTACTCAAGCATATTGTTTACTTTTTTAAATTCAACTTCTGCGCTGTCATAATCATTTAGCATCAGGTAATTTATCCCAAGAGTCATATTTACAAGAATGCGCTCATAGTCTTCGCCCATATAATCTTTGCCTGTTTCATTGGTGATAAAGGACGCAATTTCTTTTGAGATGCTTTTATACATGGACTCGGCTTTATTGCTGGCAGAGGTCAATATTTTATTGCTGGTTTTGTAATCATTTGCCATGTGCAGCATATACCCGGCTTCCATCATAAAAAGCAGTTGGTCTTGATCCCTGCGGTTTACATTGGGAATCAACAGGCGCGAAGCTTCTTCGGGATTATTGTCCTGATAAAGGGTTTTTTCTGCCTTGACCATCAGCGTATTGTAATTGCCTCCGGAACACATAAACCCGGCAAAAATAAATAGAGTAATCAGCGTTTTTCGGATCATTGTACTTGTATGTTCCAGATATTCAAAATTTACTGGACTGATTCAGGTTTCGCCAACTTTCTTGGCTGGTTACCAACCATATTTTTCTTCTTTGGATACCTTCATAAACTCTTGACGTTCCTGCCAAACAACGGAAGTAGTTTCCACTTCTATTAATTTCAGGGTGACAATAATAAATTGTTTTCTGTTATTCCCCTCATAGGAAACGCTGTCTGTAACTTCCCCAATCAGTTCATAATTTGGCGACTTTAGTTGCCCGGCAGAAATAGCATTTTCTGAATCTGCGGCGCCCGTTTGGCCAAACTCTATTTCTTTGAGAGTTTCCGTTCGTTGGGATTTATCAATAAAGGGGATTCCTCTTTTTATTAATCTGGTCGATATCTCATCAGCGATCATGGTTGTATCAATATGTTCGGATGTACGATTCCGGATTTTACTTACAGATATTAACACGTTGTGCTTCATGTCTTTAAGACTGGAATATAATGAAGCCACCATGGTATCGACAGTTTCGTTTATTTCCCTTGCGCCCCATTGTCTCGATCCGGTATCTTTTCGAGAATCCGCATATTGAGTCGAGGCGCAATGACTGAACACAAACATCCCCAGCAGCAATGTAACAGGTTTTTTCATCATAAAAACCATTAATGGACATTTTTCTCCATGTCAATACAAAAAAAAGATTCCATCGGGCAGACAGTTTTTTGCAAAAGGTTCCGGCTTTTGTGATGGCTATAAATACAAAGTATTGACACTACCTGTCGTATATTTGCTTTTCCGGCAAATTCAAAACGAAAAGCGTTGGTAAAAATGTTGTTGTCGTATAGTTGCAACATGAGTATAGAACTCATGCATGAACCTGAAATTCAGTCAGAATGATTTAAATTACCGCAGTTTTGGGGATGTCTAAAAAGAAAATAATATCACCACGGAGACACGGAGTGCACGGAGAAAATATGAAATAAATGCCTTTTCAGGCGTTAGTTCATCAAAAACTCCGTGTTCTCCTCGCCTCCGTGGTGAACTTTCGACTTTTTAGACAACCCCAAAACTGAGCATATTATCACAATTTGACATGGATATTGAAGTTCCTGCCTATACTTTGTATGTTCGTTCAGGAGGACTTAACCATATGAAAAAGAAAAAAAATCTGCATAAATTTTCATTTTATGTATTGTTCGTTGTTACAGTTATTTTTGTCATCCCATCTGCTTCCGGAAAGAGTAAATCGAACCATAAAATTATATTGAAGTGGGAGAATCCTGATGAAGGAACAGCCGTTGATTTTAATACGGAAAAAGAGTACTTGCGTAATATCCCCGTTCTGTCTTCGCATGGCGAACCATCAGAAACAATTACAGAAGTCAGCCTGGAACCGGTTTTGCAAAAACTAATATTGCCGGGGTCGGAAAATGTGGATAATGCAGAGGAGGAGTTATTTCCGGACGGGATGGGACTTCGAATTGCAAAAAAAGCTCTGGAATATTTCGAGAAGAAAACAAGGGTGGTAAATATTAATGGTCAGAACCTGAATATTGAAACGGATTGTTCCTATTTTGTCCGTGCAGCGTACTGGGAAGGATCCGGGCATACCATTGACCTTTTTCGAGAGGCAGTTCAGGGCAGGGTAACCGATTTACGGACAGCTACCGGAGTAATCCTTCTCGATGCCTTGTTCCGCAAAAACCATAAATTTGATCCGAAAAGCCCGAGAGTAGGGGATGTAATTATTTTTGACAATACCTACGATAAAAACAACAACCAGAAACGCGATGATTATTATACCCATACGGGGATTGTCACCGGTATTCGCCAGGATCATACTATAGAGTTTGTACATGGAAATATTGGGCGCACCATTAGAAAAGGCTATATTAATTTTGATCATAAAAATATATCTGTGTATGAGTCGCAGCCTGTAAATTCATATATTCGCGCAAGATATTCATGGGATGAACCTGTTCGAAGTCTGGCCAGTTATCTGGTTCGAGGCTTTGGACGTTATTGAAAAAGTATGTCCGGTTTTTCTGGTTTAAACGTCTCCCTTATACTAAAGGACTAAAGGCAACCTCTGAATCGTATACATGAGATAAACATATTGCTTGTGAAATTTGTAAAACAACAGTCTTCCCTGTTATTTTGCGATGGTTAAGGGTTATTTTTAGGAACTGATATCGGACATAAGGGGGAGCAAATGCTCATCCTTATGTCCGGATAATCGTTTTTGAAAAATACTCTGACGTATCTAAAGTGATCAGGTTTAGAGGATGCCTTGATTTTTCGCCCTTTCCGTTTTCATCCGAAATATTTGCTGAATTAAATTTGCCGACTCGTCGAAAATATGACCAATGTCGCAGTCGCGGTTAAAAAAGTTATTTTTGCAAAAAATTGTTCCTTATTCGTTATTCATATTTTTCATAGTGTTAATTTTTTTTGCCATTAGCCGCAAAATTGAGAGTTTGAATGATATGAATGCCCGGAATTTCATGCCGGTGCACGAAAAATATATGGCAGCAAAAAATTCGCTAAAATCAAATCCGGAAAAGGCTGTTGAAGATCTAAAAATATTGACAAAGAAATATCCGGAATTTCCGGAAACGTATGGTTTGCTCGCCAAATATTTCTTCGAAAAAAAGGATCCGGAAGCCGCATTGAGCTATCTCCAGTCCGGACTTGAAAATTCGCCGGATTCCCGGAAGTTGAAATTTCAGACCGGACGGTTGCTCTTTAACTTGAAAAAATATGCCCAGTCTCGCCAGATATTTGAGGAGCTGAACGAAGAATTCCCCAAAAATACTTCGGTTCTTTTTTATCTTGCGCGATCGTGCTTTGCGTTAAAGGATTATGAGCTTGCAGCTCGAATTTACAGCAAAATCCTTGAGATTCGTCCGGAGAAATCCAGAGCATATATAAATCTCGGAATCACAGAGGTAAAATTACATTTCCCGGAAAAGGCTCTGGAAAACTATCAAAAGGCGCTGAAAATTCAAGACAATGATGCAGTTGCCTGTTATAATCTTGGGCTTTGGTACAGCAAAAACGGCGATACAGCCGCCGCCCTGAATTGGTATAAAAAGGCTGTCAGCATAAAAAAAGGCTACGCAAAAGCTTGTTATAACATGGCCATAATTTACCATGAAATGAATGATAGCAAAAATGCCGAAAAAAATTATATAAACGCAATTGACGCCGACAAAGCCTATGTAAAGGCATATTTAAATCTTGCGGATCTTTATCAGAAACAAGAAAGCTTTGGGAAGGCAAGGGCTTTGCTTCAAAAAGCAGTAGAGATTTCCGAAGATTTCAGATTATCAAATAAACTGGCTCAAGTCTATGAATTGAATAATGAAGAAGAGCAGGCTATGGAATTGTACGGGCAAATCCTGGAAAAAGATCCGGAAAATCCGGAGACCCTGATGAATTTATCCCAACTGCACCAAAGGCAGAAAAACTACGGAGTTTCACGTTACTACATAGAAAAATATATTTCTTTATTTCCTGAAAAACCATTGGCTCGCTATATTCTTATGGTGAACGAGTACAACGGAAGGGATTTTCGGGAGGCCTGGCAGCAGTGGGAAGTGCTCGATCGAATCGCCCCGGATTTTCAGGATATGAAAGGTTATCGGGAAAAAATATTCTCCAGACTTAATCAGGAACAATTTGCATTCTAAAAAGGGGAAAAGTCTTTCCCCTCGCCTGCATGCGTGGTTGAAAAACCCTGCTCAGGTTCTCGACAGACCCACTCGTTCAGCGTTGCCGATGATCGGACCCCGTCTTGCCGTCCACCCCATTCGATAGTTTTCAAAATCCGCAATCTGGCGAGGTTCGTTTCAGGGGGAAATCAATTTTATAAATTCTTCAGTACTCATTGACGGGCTTTCCTGTTCTCCCCGAGTTCTCACAGAAACGCTGCCAGCCTGGGCTTCTTTATCCCCAAGGATAAGCCCGTAATTGATTTTTTGGGAATTAAATTCTCTGATCTTGTAACCAATTTTTTCATTTCGAAAATCGGAGTCGACGCGAATTTTGTTTTGCTTTAACTGTTGAATTACTTTTTTTGCATATTCCATGTTTGCTTCAGAAACCGTCATAATGCGAACTTGAACCGGAGAAAGCCATAAAGGTAGTTTACCTGCATAGTGCTCAATGAGAATTCCCATAAATCGTTCCACAGAACCCAATATGGCGCGATGAATCATTACAGGATGCGATTTATTTCCATCCGGCCCGGTGTATTCCAGCTCAAAACGTTGTGGCATGGAGAAATCTACCTGGATCGTTCCCAATTGCCAGTTTCTTTCAAGGGAATCTTCAATATTAAATTCAATTTTAGGGCCATAAAAGGCGCCTTCGCCTTCTTTAACTTTATAATCCAGATCCAGTTTATTTATCGAGTCGGTTAAGGCTGATGTGGCCAGATTCCATATTTCATCAGAGCCCATGGATTTTTCTGGTCTTGTGGCAACAAATACCGAAATCTTTTCAAAACCGAATTTTTTATAGGCCTCCAGAGTAAATTGTATAATTCCTTCAATTTCTGTGGATAGTTGTTCCGGAGTACAGAAAATATGTCCGTCATCCTGGGTAAATGCGCGCACTCTAAAAAGTCCGTGTAATACTCCAGAAAGTTCATGGCGATGAACCAGACCAAATTCTGCCAAACGTAAGGGAAGATCACGGTAGCTTCTGAGGTGGCTTTTATAAACCAGCGTGGCTCCAGGGCAATTCATGGGTTTAATGGCAAAACCGCGTTCGTCTACTTTTGTAAAGTACATATTTTCTTTAAAATTCTCGTAATGACCGGATCTCATCCATAGCTCATCGGATAATATTACAGGAGTTTTTAGCTCTTCATAGTCCCTTTGGTCACATTCGGTACGAATATAGTTTTGCAGTAAATTAAATAGCAGAGTTCCTTTGGCATGGTAAAATGGCATACCCGATGCCTCATCATGGAAGCTGAACAAATCAAGTTCCTTGCCGATGAGACGATGATCCCGCTTTTTAGCCTCTTCAATGCGGTGAAGATAAGACTTTAACTCTTTTTCCGAGGGAAAACTGACTCCATAAATCCTTTGCAACATAGGTTTGCTGGAATCACCTTTCCAGTAAGCCCCAGATATTGCTGTAAGTTTAAAATGCCCAAGAAAAGAGGTATTGGGAACATGTGGACCGCGGCATAAATCCTGAAATTCCCCTTGTTTGTAAACCGTGATGGCCTCATTTCCCGGGATATCATTGACAATTTCTGCCTTGAAGTTTTCGCCCATTGCTTTGAATTCTTTTATGGCCTGTTCCCGGCTATAACCATAACGTATTACCGGTATGGCTTCCGATGCAATTTTAACCATTTCGGCTTCAATCAAGGGCAAATCATCCATGGAAATGGATTTTTCCAGAGATAAATCATAATAGAAAAAACCCGCGCCGTGTCTGGTAACTGGTCCAAAGGTTAGCTGCGCGTCTGGATAAATTCTTTTCACGGCCTGAGCCAATACATGAGCGCTGGAATGCCAGAAAACTTCTTTTCCTTCGTCAGAATCAAAGGTAACCGGTTTAATTTCTCCGGAAATATGAACCGGAGCATTAAGATCGTATACCGTGGAGTCGATTTTCACCGCCAGAGTATGTTTTAATACCTGTGGAAAATTTTCCTCTAACACATTATAAAAAGTCGTGTCAGAACTTGCTTCAACAGCTTTTTTATTGGGTAATGTCAGTATAAACATATTCATTTGCGCATGACTGGACTCGAACCAGTGACCCCTTGCATGTCAAGCAAGTACTCTAACCACCTGAGCTACACGCGCGTAGATCCTGAATCAGGCAAAATGAGTTTCACAGGTTGTCAAGATTATTATGCAATGAGCGGTGAACTTGAAGTCAGCGATTCATCAAAGAACCTGCGCATTCTACTACATACTGCCGTGAATATTGAAGGTTCTGAGCGGACTCATCAAAGTATGGCCTACCCCCCGCAACAACAGGTGAATCAATAAACAACGATATTATCGACCCATGCCTTGTCGGCGCCTGCGCTCACGGTGCTATCTTTATGGTAGCACCATTGCAATGTATTTAGTCCGGCGCTTAATGGGTATACGGGCGATAAAGTCCATGGTATGGATCCACCCCATTGAATCGGGTAAACATAAGCACCGGTTTGCGAAACGCCGTTGATGAAAAAAAACAGTCCATCGTATCCAGATTCTCCGTCGTTTTTATAGTTGAAGCTTACGCCTCCTGCTGAAGGGTTATTAACCGTAATAGCGGCGCATGTATCCTGTGAATTTGTAATAGTACCAGAGGCCATGCTGTATGCGCTGCCGTAGCCAGTTGTATTATCAATTACCCATGCTGCTGCGCCAGAGGCTGTAAATGCTGCGGGCATGGAAACTAACCCTTCAAATGTATAATTTGCCACAAGTGTTGCTACCACATTGAAGGTCGGCACGGCAAAACCGGTACTGCCATAGAAACCAACCGATACAGATTCCCAAAAAGAGGACAAAGTCCCGTTGTCATTCAGGTCAAATTTTTCCGGTTTACATGAACCAACAATGGTCGGGTATATATTTACACGGTAAACTCCTGCGGAGACCCATGTCATTGCATTTGATGTGGAGGTACCGCTGCAATTTACCCAGACAGCTGCGCTGGTAACGTCTTTATTTAAATTTAAGGTAATGGTTTCCAAACCCCCTGAGACCATTGTATTTGGGCTTAACGTTACTCCCGTTAATGTAGCGATGGGCGTAACTGTAAATGATGGTACCAATACCCCCGTGGTTCCATATTGACCCACAAAGGAAGATTCCCAGATATATTGCCAATTTCCGCCATCATTTATATCAAATTCTCCTGGTTGACAAGTTCCAGTCGTTGTTGGGTAAAGATTTACTGTATAAACTCCCGTTGAACTCCATGTCATGGTAGTGGAGGCTCCCCCCCAGAAACCGTTGCATTTAAGCCAGACATCTGCGCTCGTAACATCCTTGTTTAAATATAAGGTAATGGTTTCCAAACCGCCAGAGATAGTCGTGGTTGAACTTAATGTTACATTGATAATGGTAGCCGCTTGACTTACGGTAACTGTGTAAGACCCCTGGTTGGCATAAGGATAAAAATAAAAATAATACGCTGTAGACCCTGAAGCCTGACAGGACATGGTTGTTAGATAGCCTCCATTGGAACATTTGAACGTTGTGTATGGGTAATCAGAATAAACATCAAAAGAACTGTAAGAAGCCGCATTTAATCCCGAGAAAGTAAAAGTATATGTAGTTCCTGCATTTAAACCGGTAATTTTATAAGGTTTTTGCGTCCAGGCCAACGTAGAATCGGCGTATGGCGTACCTAAAGCTAAATTAATTGTCCCATCGATACAGATAACCGTTATTCCGCTTGTAATATTGGCCGCCGGCATAATGCCTGTACCGCCGCTAACCGTACATTGATATGGAAAACCGGCATTACTTGCCTGCACATTATAAGTTCCGCCAACGGGAATGTATGGCGCAGGAAACGTTAGCGTCTGATCAATACCGGTTCCATTAATCCAGTTCCAGACTCCGCTATAGTTATTTTCATAAACAAATACGCCTGTTCCGGAGGGCAATCCAGTAATAGTTGCTGTAATGGAGTATGAATATGTACATGCAATAGTTACACTTACATTTAAAGTCATAACTCCGCCGGGGTAATTATTTCCAGCAGCCGTATTGCATTGAATGCCGGCTTCTCCATTGGCCACATTGGGTGAATTCCAGTAGGTATAGTTCAATATATTATACGAATATCCTGTATTTATCGAGCGGTTAAATAAACCTGTATCTGTTCCTGTTCCGCCGCCGGTTATCCAAACACCATCATTCCCGTTATTTTGCAGATAAACCATATCGCCAGAACCCAGTCCGGTTACAGTAACTCCCACAGTATACGTGATTAAAACACAGTTTACGCTGATGCTTGCAACATTGGCAGCTGCCACGGTTCCGGCTCCATAGTCAACGCTGCAAAATTGCGACGGCGACGTCGGTTGGGTTGCCACGGTAACCGCATAGCTGTTTCCCGTATTT
>JAOUFE010000184.1 GCA_029858425.1 Spirochaetia bacterium
CGTTATCGATTATTTCCGACGGGTGGGGTAGATCTATAATATTATTTTCAATTTCGATGATTGCCTCTTCGTCAGCTCCGGGCATGGCCTGTACCATGAAACCCATTGCATGGCGAATCGAAAAATCCGGGTTAAATCTTATATCCAGTCTTATCGATGCAGGAATTTGTTCCGAAACGGCAAAGTAATGGGTTAGGTCTTTGGCAATATTGCTGTGTTCCAGCATGACCGTACTGTGTACCGGGCGAGCTTGATTGTAGAGCGTCCGGGTGACATGCATCAAGCCTATGCCGATGGCATTTTTTATGTTCTCCTCGGGGGTATTTCCCTGAGGAATGGGGTTTGGGTTTCCAAGATAACCCCGAACTTCACCAGCCATATTGGCTTCTACCAAGGCGCTTTTAATCTCTCCATTTACCTCAAGCCTTATAGAAATACGCTCTTCTGCCTTTAGATTAGAGGCAGCCAGTAAAACCCCCATCAGCATTTCTCCAAGAATTACAGATCCAGCGGGATTCGTTTGATGACGTGTCCGGGCATGATTAACCATGTCCGTTGCCTTTAAAACCGAAACCCTAAAGGCGCCATCTTCTGTCATTACGCGCAGCGTACGATCTCGTAATCTGTATTTTTCTTTCATTTCCATATGCTATTGCACGATCCATTTTCAAATGAAGGTAAAATGTGTTTATTGGTATATGCTTAGAAGTAGATTTTTCAGATGACCAAATAAAACGGGTTATAGAATAAAAGGCTGAATGGAAAAAGGGATTCCTATCCAGGATTTATTCCCAGTCCCTTACATAAAACACTTTCCATCTGGTTTATAAGCTCATCCCGGTTTACCCCGTACATGGCAAGAACCTTGTCTCCATTTTCCAGCAGGAATTGATGGAGTCCCCGGTTAAACACCATAAAGGTCATGGCAATTAACGGGGGAGGCGAAGTACTTTGAATGGAGCCATCAGCAAGGCCTTTCATAATCGCGTTCATGTTGAGCATCATCAGTCCCATTTCTTTTTGACGGCATTCATGGCCGAGAGGATGTTCCAGATAGAGTTTTTCGTCGACATATCGGGATCCATAGAGCCACATTTTAAAATATTCAGGGTATTGGTCTAAAAAGTTCATAAAACCACGAAAACCGGCTCTTACCTGATCTCCCCCGCTGGCTCCCGGATCAAGCGCTTTGGCTAACATGGTATGGGCTATATCCAGCGAACGGTTAATAATGGCCAGATAGATCTCGGCTTTTCCGGAAAAATAAAGATAGATCGTTCCTTTGGCGAATTCTGCGGTCGAAGCAATTTCATTGATGGTAGTTTTTTCGTATCCCTGCGAAAAAAAGAGTTTTTCAGCAGCTTCGAGAATTTCGGTTCTTTTTCTGTCGTGTTCTCGCTCTTTGCGACTTTTGGGGGCTTCTTGTTTTATTTCTGATTCTTGCAACGGCGTGCCTCTGCATTATGAGGAAAATAAATAGATAAATATTGTTTCCACTAGCGTTATTCCATCCGGGAAATTCTTACTCTACGGTAAATGAAAAATTTAAAATTTGTTCCAAAAAATGACCAGTAGTCTAAATGTAATAGAAAGTGATGAACTATATGCCTCATTCTCAGGTTTGCTTACGCAACGCGCAACCAAAACAACACGAACCTGGTTGCGACAGAATGGTCTCTTTTGGGGTTTCCAGGTGGAAATTTTGGATTGAGTGTAAACATAGTTCATTAAATCTGCTTTTGCCTTGGAGAGGGCAAACCATACGTACATAGTCAACAGCCATGAATTTTGGAATGAAAAAGATTATAATTGGCTTGACAACATATGAATATAGTATGTTGTGATAAAAAATGACCAATGGTCTATTATTGAACCATAGGTCATACATAGAGGGCAAAATGAGTGATATAAAAAAAATAATATGGGCGCTATCGGCGCGATCATTTTTCTTTTCCGCTTTTTCAATCATGATGCGTGCCTTTATAATGGGGAAAATCCCGGCAAAACCGGTACCAAATTGCTTCTTTGGACAATACCCATTGGGGTTATTAGTAAAACCATTGCTGTATATTATTACGCAAATTTTTTCAGCGGCGCCTTTATTCTATCCATGATGGTTAAAAGTCTGGGGTTATGTTTTATTTCACTACATCTGTTTTTAATAGCGTACAATCATCGGTCGCCTGTGAAATCGATAGGGGTAAATATATGAAGAAAAAAAAGACTATTAAAGATTCTCAAGAAATTCAAAAATACGATTATATCATCATTGGCGCCGGAATGGGCGGTTTAAGTACAGCCGCTTTTTTGGCCAAAGAAGGTAAGAAATGCCTGGTTCTGGAAAAACACGATAAACCTGGCGGATTTGTCACCTCATTTACATTAAAAGGCTGCCAGTTTGATGTAGGTATTGAGGGACTCGTTGAGTTAAATAAAAATGAAGTGGTATCCCAGTTCATCGAGTACTGGGGCGAAGATATTAAAACCCACGATAGAAAAGAAAACCTGTTGGTGATGGTGGAAGATCGCAGCTATTATCTTGGAAATGGTTTTGTCATGGAGGATTTAATTGGATATTTTCCGGATGAAGAAAACAACATACGAAAATTTTTTGCATTGAATGAAAGGATGTTGAAGGAAATGTACTCGGGCGGACCGCCAAAACCTCCCTACGAAATGAGTTTACTTGAAAAAATAAAATTCGGAATGAACTCCTGGATGAAAAAGCCAACCTTTATGCGTTACGGTCTGAAAGATGCAAAACCGGTTTTGGAAAAGTTATTTCAAAATCCGGATTTGATCTCGATTATTTTTTCAAAAGGGTTGTCCAATATGGTTTATATGGCATATGCCTATCGATGGGAAACCACCGCCAAAAACAGAGTCCTTTATCCCACAGGGGGAATGCAGGTTATTGCGGACACCACTGTCAAAACAATTGAAAAACATGGTTCCAGATTATTGTTAAACACAGAAGTAAAAGAAATTTTGTTTGATAAGGATGAGGCGGTTGGAGTTCTTTGTTGTGATGGAAAAAAATATTTTGCCAACTCGGTAATTTCCAATGCCTCGGTACCCTTCACCCTTGACATTTTGGCCAAAGGCCAGCCAAAGCTGGATCCATTAAGAAAAGTAGTTTCTCAAAAACCGGTTTTTACTGGCGCCATGATCAACTTTGTGGGCATCGATTCGAAGTATGATTTTCAAGGAAATAACTACATCGCCATTTTGGATGAAAATACGGCTTTTCTGGATGTTAAAGAATATACCCCGGAAAATTGTCCTCTGGCGCTTGTTGTTTGCGAAAAGTCTGCGCATCAAAAAAATCAATCTCTGGTGGTGTTGGCTGCGGTTGGCTATGATTATCAAAAAAACTGGAAAGCAGAGCGGGAACAAGATGGAATTCCCAATATCAAGCGAGGAGAAAAATACAGGCAGTTAAAGAAAGATGCCAATGAAATTAT
>JAOUFE010000067.1 GCA_029858425.1 Spirochaetia bacterium
TTATGGACTTTCGATTAATGCATTTGTAAAGATATTTGTAGAACGAAACTTCAGGGTAATTATGGAAGAAAACAAACTAAAAGAAGCGTTAAAAAAAATTCGCAATCACTATATTATTTGCGGTGGAGGTAGAATGGCCATTGCCCTGGCGCATGAGCTTTCATACAATGAAAAAACATTCGTAATTATTGACAACAACCCGGATGCCCCGATTTTTAAAATGCAAAACAACTGGCTTATATTAAAACGCGACGCCCTGCTTGAAGAAACCCTTGTTGAGGCAGGAATTCAGAATTCGCTTGGACTTGCTTCGGTTTTGCCCACAGACGCAGATAATTTATTTGTCGTTCTCTCTGCGCGTAGCATAAACCCTTCCATACGGATTGAGACCAGAATTTCGGATGAGAGTTCCCGCAATAAAATGCTTCAGGCGGGAGCCAATAAGGTACTTTCTCCCTATGTCATTGGCGGGATACAGATGGCACGCAGTTTTGTAGAGCCCGATGTAGAGGAGTTTCTGGACATAATGCTGGATAAGTCAAACTATGAATTTGAAATGAATGTAGAGCGAATTCATGCCCAAAATCAAAATCTGGGCAAAAAGATCCGCGATACAAATTACAGGGAAAATGGGCATATTATCGTGGGAATCAAGGAGCAAGACGGCAGATTTATTTTTTCCCCTGATCCGGATCTTGCGCTTCGAGACGGGTGTGAAGTACTTCTCCTGGGCAAGGCGCAGGAAAAAAAACTCGCAAAATAATATCCATGTCTTTATTCAGGTTCGATGTTACAAATACCTTTGAAAAGTCGCGTACCGGGGTCTTGAAATTTGACAACGGAATCCATGTAGAAACGCCTGTTTTTATGCCTGTGGGAACCCGCGGGTCGGTAAAAGCGGTCAGCCAGGAAAGTCTTGAGGAAATTGGATTTAACCTCATATTGGCAAATACATATCATTTGTATCTTCGACCCGGAACCGTGGTGCTAAAGGAATTTGGGGGTATAAAAAAATTTATGTCCTGGCCGAGGCTGATCTTGACGGATTCCGGGGGATACCAGGCCTTCTCCCTGTCAAAGCTTACCCGGTATTCCGCTGAGGGCATTCATTTTAAGTCTCATATTGACGGCAGTCCTCATTTTTTTACGCCTGAAAAAGTTCTGGATATTCAAGATATCATAAGAAGCGATATTGTTATGCCTCTTGATGATTGCGCTCCGTATCCGGCGGATGAAAAAAGATTGAGACAATCTCTGGAAAGAACGCATCAATGGATCGGGCAATCGCTCCATCACTGGAAGCGTATGGGTTATGACAAAACCCGGAATTTATTTGGAATTATTCAGGGAGGAACCAATCTTGCATTCAGGAGCGAATCCGTAGATTTTATGAAAGATCTGGATTTGCCGGGATATGCGATTGGGGGTCTTTCCGTGGGCGAAAAAAACGATGAATTTAGAAACGTACTTGCGGCAACTGCCGCACAAATGCCGGAACACAAACCTCGCTATCTGATGGGGGTGGGATCTATTCCGGAAATTTTGTTTGCGGTAAATCATGGAATTGATATGTTTGATTGCGTACTGCCAACGCGAAATGCCAGAAACGGCCAGGTTTTTACATCCCTTGGAAAGTTAAATCTGAGAGCGGAGTACAACAAGTTTCTGGATAAACCCATTGATGAAAATTGCGGATGCCGGGTATGTAAACGCTACAGTCTGGGGTATATCAGGCATCTGCACAAAACACAGGAACTGTTAGCCTATGAATTAAGCAGTTTTCATAACTTATTCTTTATGCATCAGCTCATGGGTCAGATACGCAATTCTATACGGAATAATGATTTGCCGTCGTTGACGCAGGATTTAAACGCCAGATTTACAGCGCAGGTTTCAGAATTTTAAAACCCGGGAAACAGAATCGGTTTTCATTTTTGAAAAGACTTCTCGCGCTTTTTCAATATCCCTGACAATGATATCGGAAACCTCTGATTTTTCGCTGTCCATAATTCCAGAAGAAATAATATTTTCCAGTTTAATTTCACGGGTCAACATGTCATTTCCCAGGCTTTTATTTTCGTTGCCCAGTTTAAGAATATACGTTTTCAGATCTGGTTCTGGTTTTATTACGATACTTTCGGAAAACTGATCTTTCATAAAAGACTCCAATTTTTCTCTCCAGCCATTTCCCTGGTTTCCGTTGATTGGCAAATTCTCCAGGAAAGCGATTTGCATCTGGTTTCTGGAGATTTTTGTTTGTATATCCTTTACCTCTCCATGCAGATTCAGAACCTGATTTCTTACCCTGTCTATTCCTATGCTTTCTCGTGTGATGGCGTTTTCTATTTTTCCATGAAAGCGGCGGTATATAGGAATTTTATCGTGCCCAACATCCTGCTCGTGATTGTTTTTTTGAATTCCCATTTGAGAATCCATTAAACCATTTTTTTTAACCTGCATATTAACCTCCATGTGTTATTCAAAAGGAAGCGCTATTCCGGGAAAAAAGGCCTAACCGTGTTACGCCGATTTTTTATGCCGCATGGCGCTTTATGAATCGAGCCCCGACATGAACTTGAAATTCAGTTTGAATGGTTTAAATTATCGCGGTTTTATCGCGCGAAGCGGCTAAAACCGTGCCTTGAGCTACATTCCGCCTGAATATTGTCGTTCCTGATTTGGCTCCTCCATGAGACATAAATCGGCTGAAACTACAAATTGGTTTAGGTTTTTTTTATTTCCCTTTACTGCGAAGTATCCAGATGGCTGAAAGCACAATATATCGGGCAAGAGCTTTTTTATCGTGAACATCGGTGTACTTGTTTTGAACGAGATCCACCGCTATATTTTTCAATTCGCGATGAAGGGATTCTTCGCTAAAGTTTGGAGATTTTAAAAGCATGCGATAGAGACTTGAGGCTCTTTCAAGAGTATCCTTGTCCACTTTTTCCTTGAGTATATCTCTAACTTCTCCAACCTTGATGTTCCATCGGTTCAACAATTCCTCGAGGACTTCCTGGATATTGCCGCCGGCTCGATAATTTTTTTCAATTTCGGGAAGAATTTTTCTGACTTTTATTTGAACAGATTTTTTAATTTCAGATTGGTCGGGTTGATTTTCATCGTCTTTATCCTGATTCGCAGAATCGGCTTTTTCAGAATCCTTTTCGTCTATGGAAGATTCCTTGTCGGACTTTTTATCGGTACTCCTGAAAAGCCTCATTATGAAGAGTATCAGTCGAGAGAGAAAAAACCGGTATACAAATGTCAATCCGGCATAGGCCTCCCGGTACAAATCAACGCGCGTTAATTCCATCATGGCGAAAAAAGGCAGCAGGGTCGGTTTTTCCCTCGGCGCAAAATAATATTGCTTTTTGGATTTAATATCTTTGTCGTTTTCATAAACCTTGAATATGGAAAAAAGCAGGTTCGGATTAGCCGCAACAAATTTTAGCAGCCGGAATTTGCGATTTATGAATTTTGCTACTTCAGCTTCAAAAAGAGAGTCTTTTTTCATCTCCGGAAGGTTTTGAAAATTTTGGAGGGCATGCGTCCATTTGTCCAGAAGCGCATTATGAATTTCCCCTTTTGCTTTTATTCTCTCGCGTTCAATAAGGGAGACCAGAAATTCCCGATAAATAAAGGTTTCCCGCGATTCATCGTCTACAAGCAAAATTATTTCGGGAACCATTTCGGTGGGATCGTTGCTTTCTTTTGTTTGCGTAAATTTTTCCAGAAACCGGTCCATGAAACTGATGAATTCATTCTTGTCGTAGGAACCGGCCAATCTTAAACTTGCGCCTTCTCCTTCTCGCAGGTGATACAATTCCAGCAGAGAGTGGGGTTTGGGGTTTTGTTTTATGAAATTCAGGACCTTTAAAAAGTCTTCTCGCGCCAATTCATCCTTTTTTTCATCTTTATCTTTATCGTCCTGCTCCAGCTTAAATTGCTTCAGGATACTTGCGGCCTGGAGTACCGGCATATTTTCCGGCACTCTCATTTCCTTTTTCAGTTTTGAAATAATATTTTCCGTTAAATGAATGTAGAACATTGGGGATTCTTTTTCTTCGAGATTCAGAACCTTCAAAACGCGTTCCACCTTTAAATTTTTTTCAGGCATCATTACTTCAAGAGGTTTTAGCATGGCGTCCAACAATCGAACCCTTGCTGTGGCCGAATAATATTTCCCTATTTTTTTTATACATAAAGTAGGCAGTTGAACCATGAGCCGGGGAGTAATAAAAATATGCGAATTTAATTCCGGAAAAATAATTTTAACCATTTTGTTTTTTTCGATATTTTCTTCAATAAACTGGTTGTTGATCTTGTCGCACATGAGTTCCAGAACTCTGGTGGGTTGTAGCGGAATGGCAAGTTGAGAATCTCCAGGGAAAGGAGTTTCAGGACTTTGCTCCATTTGCTTGTAAAGGGCATGAACAGCCTCAAACTGTGGCTCTACAAGGGTAATTCCGGTAATTTCATTGTCTTCATATTTCAATTTGCAAAAATGTATTTTGGAAAGATTTGAGCAAAATGTCTGAATCACCCGTTTCGTGGTCTGACCAAGACGTAATGCGGCATAATTATGGCGTTCAGCCCATTTGACCACTTCAATTAAAAGTTCGTCGATATCAACAGACGGGTTATTGGATATGCTCACAATCTGGCATATCTGGGCAAATACCACCCGCTCGTCCTGATTGACAATACCAATTTTCGTAAGAAGATTTCCGATTTCAACTTCGGAAAAAAATATATAATATGGAACGCTGTTAATGGGAAGCTCCTTTTTGCCTAATACCTGCTTTTATCGCCAATGTCGTAATGCAACGGCAATGTTAATTTTCGCAACGTAAAGACAAGAATCAAAATACCGGGAATCAGCGAAAAAATATAGCCATTCCTTGCCGATAACGCGCCAAACAATTGCAAAAGAACCAGAATGGCAAGGCAAATTCCGTAGGCATATCCTTCGTACAGTTTAAAGCAAAAGGCTTCCTTTGCCCCAATGCCGCTGAAGCCGGCCAGAACCAGACCGAGCCCGATCACCCCGACTTTTCCAGTCCATCCAGAGCTTTGAAAAAGAGAAGCGTAATCCAGATTCCCGGTAACGGCCAATATCATTAAAATCACGGAACCAGCCTGGGTCGCCAGCCGGATTGCCTGCAGGATTTGTTTGCTGTATAAATGCAGAAAAATCACGGACATATTTACGGAAATTACAAAAACCCAGAAAACAATGGCGGGGATTCGCCCGATAAAATATTCATTTGGAGTTGCTTCTGCGGAGTTCAGATAAAAAAAATAAATGGCATACAGTATGCAGGCAGTTGCAATCACGATGCCGGATCTGTACAGGAAAACCGTAAACTTGTCAAAAGCTGTCAGCGGTTGTTGAATTGTTTTTTCGCCCATGATTGAAACTATAACAGGGAATCCTTATACATTTGCAACCTAAAAATATATTTATAATGATATTTGGAATTTTCACGGCGGGGGCAAGTTTCCCCCGCGCTTTGCCCGGCGCCATTTTTGAGCCTGCCTCCAGACTCAAAAATGGCGCCGGGCGCCGCTGCCCCCAACATATTTTCAAGCGACGCGGCAGAGCGGATAACGCTGACCACGCGCGGTTGTTGCCGGTACCGATAAAGAATCCCGGGCAAAAACTTCCAGAATCCATTTTCATATAAAAGGGGAAGCGAAGGCTGTCGAACGGGCGTCCGTGAGCCTGACCGACAGCCGCAGCGGGGGGAGAATCGATGATCATTTTTCGGGGAATTTACCCGTTCTCCCCGCTATAAAATCATTGACATAATGAGAACTGGACAGGCTTCTTTTTAGCAAATGTCCAGAGAAAAAAAACAAGACCTGAAAACCGGCTACACAACAGGAACCTGCGCGGCGGCGGCGGCAAAGGCGGCCATATGGGCGCTTGTAGAAAAAAAACCGGTGGATGAGGTGTCGGTAAGTTTACCCATCGGCAAAACCGCTGTTCTCCGGGTAAGTCAAACCGCCATTTTACCAGAGTGCGCTGTATCGGATATTATTAAAGATGGCGGCGACGATCCTGACGTAACGCATGGAGCCGTTATCCGCGCGGAGGTTTCCTGGATGGGCGCCGGCGATATTGACCAGGATGCGATAAAAATTTTCGGCGGAACCGGCGTGGGAAAAGTGACGCGACCGGGATTGCCCGTGGCCGTGGGAGAAGCCGCGATTAATCCAACTCCCCGCAAAATGATTGAGCACGAGATTCGGGAAACGCTGAAAGCAAAAAACATCCGACGGGCCGTCAAAGTGATCATTTCGGTTCCGGACGGCGAAAAAATCGCCCTGCAAACCATGAATGCGCGGCTTGGAATTCTCGGCGGCATTTCCATTCTCGGTACGCGCGGAATTGTCATTCCGTTTTCTACCGCCGCCTACCGTTCGACCCTTGCGGTTTCCATTAAAGCCAGCGCAGAAAATCATCTGGATCATCTCGTGTTGACTACCGGCGGCAGAAGCGAAAAATACGGCATGGCCATGTATCCAAATCTGGATCCGATGGCTTTTCATGAGGCCGGAGAGTTTATTGGTTTTGCCTTAAAAAAATGCGTCAGCTATGGAATTAAAAAAGCCACCATTGCCGGGATGATGGGGAAATTTTCAAAAGTAGCCGCCGGAGAATTAATGCTGCACTCATCAAAATCATCCGTAGATTTTGATTTTTTGGCGTCTCTGGCAAAAGAAGCTGGCGCAGATGCGGACACGGTGGAGCAAATTCAATCTGCCAATACGGCCAGTCAGGCGGGCGACATTATGAAAGAAAAAGGGATGATGCGTTTTTTTGATCTTGTGACGACGCGTTGCTGGGAGGTGTGCAGTAAAAAAACCGCTGGTCAGGTTAATCTCGAAGTTATATTATATACCATAAACGGGGAGCTATTAAGCAGAAAAGAATTTATATGAGTCAGACTATTAAAATTATCGGAATTGGAGAAAGCGGTACTGGCTCGCTTCCACAAAACTTTCTGGAATGGATTAACAACTGCGAAGTGCTGGTCGGAGGCCGGAGGCAGCTCGATTTTTTTCCGGATTTTGCCGGTGAGAAAATTCTTTTGGCCAACAAGGTTCATGAAGTCATTGAAGTTTTAAAAAACAAAAAAAAAGATATTGTCGTACTTGCATCGGGAGACCCTTTGTTTTTTGGAATTGGCGGCTTGATTGTATCGAATCTAAAATCGTCTCTTGAAAGCGAAACAGAAGTTGCAGGAGTCAGCATTGAGATATATCCAAACTTAAGCTCCATTCAGTTGGCTTTTGCAAGGGCAAAAACAGACTGGCAAAACGCAAAGTTTATAAGCGTTCACGGGCGTAAAATTTCAGGATTGGCGCAACGCGTTTTCCCGGAGACAAAAATTGCCCTGTTGACCGACCTCGAAAATCATCCGGGTAAAATTGCCGCCTATCTTTTGGAGTACAATCTGCCGGATTTCCGGGTATTTGTGGCTGAAAATCTTGGGATGGAAGATGAAAGATGCCGTTGGTACAGCCTTGAGGAGCTTTCTAAAAAAACAGCGGAAGATTTTCATAAATTAAATGTAATGATTCTATTCAGGGATAAACCTGTTGTGACATGGGGTATCGGTATTCCAGACTCTGAATTTTCCTGTCCGGAAAAACCGGGAGGGTTGATTACAAAAAAGGAAATCAGGGTTTTATCCATAAGCGAGATGAAGCTCAATAAAAACAGCGTAGTATGGGATATTGGAAGTTGCAGCGGCAGCGTGGCCATAGAAGCGGCGCATATTGCTCTCGAAGGACATGTATACGCGGTAGAAAAAAACAAAGATCATATCGAGTATTGCAGAAAAAATATCCGAAAATTACACGCGGATATTACCATTGTGGAGAACACGGCTCCGGAAGGCCTGGAAAAGCTTCCCAATGCCGATGCCATATTTGTGGGCGGTTCCGGAGGATATTTAAGAGAAATTCTTAAAGTCAGTTTTGATCGATTGAAGCCAAAAGGCCGTATTGTTGTTAATGCAGCCACCATGGACACCTTAAATGCGGCAATGGATTTTTTTAACGACAATGATTTTGAAATTAGCGTAATTCTGACTCAAGTTTCGCGCAGCCGCATGATTGGAGAGTTGACAGGTTTTCAGGCGCTCAATCCTGTTTTTATTTTGACAGCCTGTCGATTATAAAAGATCAAACTGCATCTTGAACGAGAAGCGCGGCACGGGAATCTTGTACGGAATTGGGGCAGGCCCCGGCGATCCAGAGCTAATCACCATGAAAGGTTACCGCATTTTGCAGGAAACAGGCGTAATTGCTTTTCCTGAGGCGAAAAAAGGCGGCGGAAGTTATGCCGGGAACATGGCCGAAAGCCTCGTAGATAAAAATAAAAAAACATTTGTCCCACTAACATTTCCAATGACAAAAGATCCCGCCCGGTTAAATGAAGAATGGGAGATGGCGGTCGCCACCCTTCGCGAACCCCTCGAGGCCGGGAAAAATGTAGCCTTTGTTTCCGAAGGCGATCCCCTTTTTTACAGCACGTTTATCCATTTAATGGAAAAAATGCGGAAGTGGAATCCGGATTTGAAAATTGAAATTGTACCCGGAATTTCAGCGGTTCATGGCGCATCAGCCTCGCTTGGGTGGGGGCTTGTCAATGCCGATCAAAAGTTTGCGGTAATTCCGGCCACCGAAAATATGAGAGAAATGGCGGATGAACTGGATCGGCATGATGTTGTGGTATTTTATAAAGTGGCAAAAGTAATTCAACCGGTAATTCAGTTGCTGAAAAGCAAGAACTTGATGCAATGCGCTGCGGCGGTATCGAAAACAACGTCGCCGGATGAAAAAATATACCTGAATCTGAATGACATCCCGATTGAAGGCCTTCCGTATTTATCTCTTTTAATCGTGCGAAAAACGGAGAACACGGAGATTTTGATAAAATAGCATGTGAAAATGAATTTTTCGTATTTTCTCCGTGGTTCCTGTGTTCTCTGTCGTGATATTTTTTCTTTTTAGATAACCCGAAAGCAAGCATTTTACTACATTCTGACTGAATTTCGAGTTCATGCCCAGGCACTATGCCGGTCTTGGGGCAAACTCGGGAGTGTTAAAACAGCTTTACAGTCTGTCCCTAATGCACGCGGTATCCGGCAATCAGGAAGGTTTTATATGAAGAGAACCGATATAGAAAGGCGCGAGCGCGAGCTGCGGCGGGCTACAAAAAAGGAAGAAGTCATCCAGCGCAAGGGGGACAACTTTCGATCCAAGAATCAGGCGGGTTATTATATTGATGCTTTGTTTGAAGCGTTTTTTTATAATGACGATCAGATCTTTAACTGCACAAAAGAAGTAAAAATAGTGGAAATTATTGAGGAAATGAAAAAAGACATTCCCGAAAAAAACTGGGAAACCATACTGAGAAAGGCCATAAAGAAAACCGGCGTAGCCCAAAAAGAGCAGGCATTTCAGGAACTCAAGGGATTTCTTGGTTAGGTTTTGACTTCAGATTTTCTTATACTGAATTTATTATGATTGATCCTGTTCTTTTAAAAACAGATGCCGGACTGGAAGTTGTCCGAAATAGTTTGAAAAAACGCGGGGAAGGCGAAGATGCTTTTGACTTGTTGACCGGCCTCGTCGAAAAAAGACGCCGTCTCATTGTTTCATCAGAAGATTTGCAAAATAAAAAAAATACGTTTTCGAAACAAATTGGGCAACTGCAAAATACCGATCGTGCAAAAGCAGAGGAATTAAAAGACGAAGTGCGCCAAATTGGCCAAGACTTGAAAAACCAGAAAGATCAACTTTCGCTCGTCGACGAAGAGTATGAAAAGCACATGCTTGCCATTCCCAATATTCTGGATGCGGATGTTCCCGATGGCCTTGATGAACAAAGCAATCAGATCATCTTTGAAAGCGCCAAGCCTCCTGGATTTTCGTTCGCAGTAAAACCGCATTTTGAAATCGCCGAAAGTCTTGGTCTGATAGATTTTGAAAAAGGAGTCAAGCTTTCCGGGTCTCGTTTTTATGTGTACAATGAACAAATTGCAAAACTGGAAAGAAAACTGACGGATTTTCTGCTCAGCGCGCATGAAAAAAAAGGATACCTCGAAAGAACCGTTCCGTTTCTGGTGAACGATGCCGCTATGTATGGAACCGGTCAGCTTCCCAAATTTGCCGGCGAGTATTACAAAATAGAAAGCGATGCCTTGAACCTGATTCCTACCGCAGAAGTGCCCCTGACAAATTTATACAGCGATGAGATTTTGCCCTCAGACAAGCTTCCCCTGTATTTAACGAGCGCGACTCCCTGTTTTAGAAAAGAGGCCGGCAGCGCCGGCAAAGATACGCGCGGATTAATCCGGGTGCATCAGTTTCATAAAGTAGAACTGGTAAAGTTTACCGCTCCGGAAAAATCCTCCGAAGAGCTTGAAAAATTAACCTCGGATGCCGAAGATATTTTAAAAAAATTTCATCTGTGCTATCGCAAGGTTCTTTTATGCGCAGGCGACACTTCATTTTCTTCGGCTAAAACATACGATCTTGAGGTATGGCTTCCGGGAATGCAACGTTGGATGGAAATATCCTCCTGTTCCAATTTTCGGGACTTTCAGGCGCGCCGGGCCAAAATTCGCTATAAAAATTCAACGACCGGAAAAAATGAATTTGTTCATACCCTTAACGGGTCGGGAGTTGCGCTGGGGAGATTGATTGCCGCCCTGCTGGAATATTATCAGACCGCCGATGGGCAAATCAACTGGGATCAACTGTATTCCATGATGAATTAAACATCATGGCGTAATGAATGAAATTTTTTCAAGGGGCAAGTCTGCCCCTTGCGGCGCACATGGTTGCGCCGCAACCCCGACGTAAAATTCAATTAGCGCGCCGTAGATCTTTCGAGTAGTTCCAGATGAAGCTGTCGGTGTAAATTTCTCTGGAACCAGCGCCCGCGTCCGGAATCTTCCAGCTCTTTAATTTGCGACGCTTCTAATTGACTGACAAAGGTATCGATTTCTTCCATGTATTTGGACACCAGGAACACTCCTTTTTCAAATGCAATAAAGGAGCACATGCTTCTAACGGAATCGTTTACAGCGTCAATGGTTTCTTTTTCCGGAACAGTAGCCAAATTACCGCCTTGTTTCCATGCAAGCAACCGGTTGATGGTCATTTTATCCCAGAAGGCAATGTGACAAAGCATGGTACCTGCTGTCCAGCCGCCGCCAATTTCGGTTTGCCACTCGTCGTTTGTTATACGTTTCAAGATGTCGTTTATTTTTTTTCGGGTGCTGTTATTTTCTTCGATAAAATTCATAATCTACTCCGGGTCTGAACATGAAATATTTTATACCGTTCCAATAATCGGAGAGGTCCGGAAAATCATAATTTGAGAAAAAAAAGAGGGGTAGCGAAAACCTGCGGGAGCGCATACCATCGCGGTATCGCCACATACTTCTCGACTCTCTGAATGGAACGGAAACAATTTCTGTAATTATGGCCGTTTCCTTTGAACTCACTTTTTTTTTCTGCGATTGCTTTTTCTGGATGATCCGCCGCCCGCGGTATTTTGTGCAGCCTTGCTTGTTTCGGTCTTGGGTCCCGATGAGGCTGGCGGCATGATGGAGGATTCTTGCAACTTTTGCATTTCGGCCATGTTTACGCCATATGTTGTAGTTCCCTGATGAATGGCCTGGCCTTTTACCTGTGATTCTTTTGGAATTTGTTCTTCTATGGGTCCCTGTATTTGCGCCCGAAACAGGAAATTCGTAACATCTTCTCTTATAATAGAAATAATTTCCTCGAACATTTCAAATGATCGAAACCTGTATTCCACAAGCGGATCCCGTTGGGCATAACCCATAGTCCAGACGCCCTCTTTTATGTGGTCAATAAAATAAAGATGATCTTTCCATTTTTGATCAAGTACCTGAAGGGTGATAATTCTTTCGAGGATGTTTAAATTTTCCTTTCCTGTGGCTGCTTCTTTCTTTCGGTATTCATTGTGGATAAGTTCCATTAATTCGCTGGATACTTCGTCGAAAGTTTTATTTTCCAGATATTCTTTGTCCCAACCCAGAGGTATTCCCAGGGAACCTTCCAGCCAGGTTTTTAGACCATCCAGATCCGGTTCCGAGGCTCTCTTGTCTGGAACATATACGGCGATTTTCTCCAACAGGTAATCTTCCATAAATTCGGCAACAAGTTCGGCAATATTTTCGCGCTCCAGGATTTCATTGCGCATGGCGTAAATAATTTGTCTCTGCTTGTTCATTACGTCGTCATATTCCAGAAGATTTTTTCGGATATCAAAGTTGTGGGCTTCTACCCTTTTCTGGGCTTTTTCAATGGCGTTGCTGACCATGCGGTGTTCGATGGCCTCGCCTTCTTCCATTCCGAGTTTTTGCATAATCGGACCAACGCGGTCTGTGCCAAATATTCGCATGAGGTTATCTTCAAGGGCAAGATAAAATCGCGTTTCCCCCGGATCGCCCTGGCGTCCGGATCGTCCGCGGAGCTGATTGTCAATGCGGCGCGATTCATGTCTCTCGGAACCAATGATGTACAATCCGCCGAGCTCTTTGACTCCCTCGCCCAGAACAATATCGGTGCCCCGACCGGCCATGTTGGTGGCAATGGTCACGCGGCCTTTTTGCCCGGCTTCTTTGATAATTTCAGCTTCTTTCTCGTGAAATTTGGCGTTCAGTACCGCGTGCGGAATTCCTTTTTGATTTAACAGTCTCGATAACTTTTCAGAGTTTTCTATGGAGACTGTTCCTAGTAAGACGGGTTGTCCTTTGATATGTCTTACCTTGACATCATCGGCAATGGCTTCAAATTTTTCCCGTTCGGTGCGATAAACCCGGTCTGCCTGGTCTTTCCGAATCATTATTTTATTGGGAGGTAAAACCGTTACGTCCAGTTTGTATATTTTTTTAAATTCTTCGGCTTCTGTATCCGCAGTTCCCGTCATGCCGGCCAGTTTTTTGTACATCCTGAAAAGGTTTTGAAAAGTGATGGTTGCCAGGGTTTGACTTTCATTTTTAATCTGGACTTTTTCCTTGGCCTCAAGAGCCTGATGAAGACCATCGGAATAGCGGCGGCCTTCCATCAAACGGCCGGTAAATTCATCGACAATCATAACTTCGCCGTTTTGAACCACATAATCCACGTCTTTTTCAAAAAGCGTGTACGCTTTTAAGGCCTGGTGAATGTGGTGTACGAGATCGACATTGTTGGGGTCGTAAAGATTGGAAACGCCAAGTAATTTTTCACACTTGGCAACGCCAATTTCCGTCAGCAGGGCATTTCTGGCCTTTTCATCCACTTCGTAATCATTTTTGTCCTGAAGGTGGGGTATGACTTTATTAACGCGAATATAGTTTTCAATGTTTTGTTCTGCGGCTCCGCTGATAATTAACGGAGTTCTGGCTTCGTCGATGAGCACGGAATCCACTTCATCTACAATGGCAAAAAACTGACCGCGTTGCACCCTGAGGGACTGGTGTTCAACCATGTTGTCGCGAAGATAATCAAATCCAAACTCATTGTTGGTGCCGTAGGTAATGTCGGCATCATAGGCTTCCTTTTTTTTCTCGTGGGACATTTGCGACAGGATGACGCCCACATTCATTCCAAGAAATTTATAAATGGGACCCATCCATTCGGCGTCCCTTTTGGCAAGGTAGTCGTTGACGGTAACAAGATGAACGCCCTTTCCGGCCAGAGCATTCAGATATATGGGGAGGGTCGAAGTCAGAGTTTTTCCTTCCCCCGTTTTCATTTCTGCAATTTTTCCCTCATGGAGTACGATTCCCCCCATAAGCTGAACGTCGTAATGACGGAAACCAAGCGCTCGTTTGCCGGCTTCCCGGACTACGGCAAACGCCTCCGGTAAAATATCATCCAGCGAGGCTTTTTGCGCCAGCCTTTCTTTAAATTCCATTGTTTTGTTTTGTAATTCTACACCGGATAATTTCTGTAAAACGGTTTCAAATGAATTGATTTTTTCGATTATGGGCGTCAGGCGTTTGATGTCCCGTTCATACTTGGAACCAAATAATAACTTCATGGCAGTTTGCAGCATGTTGAACCTCTCCAGATCGGGGATTTCCCCGCATTTTCAAAAATGAATGTTTAGAGTGCGTGTAAAGAAGAAATTGTTTATTACCGCGCCAGATTTGCAGCTTGGGCATGAACCCGAAATTCAATCAGAATGATTTAGAGTGACGCATTTTTGAGGTTGTCTAAAAAGTCGTGTCTCCGTGGTGATATTTTTTCTTTCTTGGTATCCCCAAAAACGCGCATTTTAATACATTTTGATCTGATTATTGAGGTTCATGCCCAAGCTCTTTGAACGATATGTTGGGGGTGCTGGAAAACGCCTCTTTTTTGTGTCAATATTTTCTTTCCCAAATTTTCGGCGTTTGAAGGCAGGGGGCAAACTTACCCCCATTAAAATGTCGCATCTCTCTGCTTATATTTTTCTATGATATTCCTTTAGAGGAAGTTTCCATACTTTTACGCCACAATATTTGTCTCCTTCCGGACAAACGGGTTTGGTGTTTTTTCTCAGTGCACACGGGGCTCCGATGTATTTTTCAAATATTGGATATTTTTGAATC